>JBDQJI010000003.1:0-85603 GCA_040263875.1 Alphaproteobacteria bacterium | reverse complement strand
GTGCTGGCCTGATGACAGGGCGAAGTGCTGCGACCCTGCTAACACGATCTACCGGAGCGCTTGCTGTTGGGTTCTTTGCGACAAGTTTAATCTTGGCAATTCTCGCCAGCGGTTCAAACACGCAGCGCTCAATCATCGAAACACCAGCGGCGGCATCTCAGCCGCTCGTGCCGAGTGCGCCGACTGCGCAATAGGGCGGCGGCATAAGCTGGCGTTCAAGGGTTGATTCAAGCGCGGGGGGCTTAACGGCGCGCGATGTCGAAATTCATTTTTATAACAGGCGGCGTCGCATCTTCCCTTGGTAAGGGCGTTGCATCAGCAGCTTTGGGTGCCTTGTTGCAAGCGCGCGGGTACCGTGTGTGTCTGCGCAAGTTTGATCCGTACTTGAACATCGATCCTGGCACGATGAGCCCATATCAGCATGGCGAAGTGTTCGTGACCGATGATGGTGCGGAAACTGACCTCGATCTTGGTCATTATGAGCGATACCTGAATCAGTCTGGCAGCAAGAGCGACAGCGTCACCACCGGTCGCATCTATGAGACTGTGCTACAGCGTGAACGCAAGGGCCTGTATTTGGGGGCGACCGTACAGGTAATTCCGCACGTCACCGACATGATCAAAGAGTTCATCCAGGCTGACCTGGATGACGAAGATTTCGTGCTGTGTGAAATTGGCGGCACTGTTGGCGATATTGAAAGCCTGCCGTTCATTGAGGCTATCCGTCAGCTTCGCCATGAACTTGGCTATGAGCAAACGATGTTCGTGCACCTAACGCTGGTGCCTTACATCTCAGCTGCAGGTGAACTGAAAACCAAACCGACACAGCATTCCGTCAAGGATTTGCTGAGTTCCGGCATTCAACCAGACATGCTGCTCTGCCGGTCGGATCGACCTATTCCAGCAGATGCGCAGCGCAAGATCGCGCTGTTCTGCAATATTCGCGAAGAACGCGTTATTCAGGCGATTGATGTCGATACGACATACGCAACACCGCTGACCTACAATGCCGAAGGTTTCGATACAGAAGTGCTAAAGCACTTTGGGCTTGCAGACGAAACACCGCCTGATCTCAGCATTTGGCGCGAAATCGTGGAACGCGTACGGCAGCCGGAAGGCGTTGTGCGCATTGGTGTTGTCGGAAAATATACGGTCCTGAAAGATGCTTACAAGTCCCTCATCGAAGCATTAAATCACGGTGGCATCGCCAATAATGTGAAGGTTGAGTGCGTTTGGATTGAGGCTGAAGCGTTTGAGCAATCGGGCGATAACTCCCAGCTAGAAGATGTACATGGCATTCTGGTGCCGGGTGGATTCGGCGAACGTGGGGCTGAGGGAAAAATCCTTGCGGCCAAGTTCGCGCGGGAAGAGAAGCTACCTTATTTCGGCATTTGCTTCGGTATGCAGATGGCTGTCATTGAAATGGCGCGCTCTGTTGTTGGCTGGGAAGACGCTGGCTCGACCGAGTTTGGCCCGACGATGCGTCCAGTGGTCGGCCTTATGACCGAGTGGAAGCGCGGCGGTGAGGTTGAGCTTCGGGATAATGACAGCGATCTAGGTGGCACCATGCGGCTTGGTGCATATCCGGCATCTCTCAAAGAAGGCTCTCGCGTTGCGGAAGCTTATGGCGAAACGCTGGTGCATGAGCGGCACCGTCACCGCTATGAAATAAACATCGCTTATCGCGACGAAATCGAAGCGGCGGGAATGATTTTCTCAGGCCTTTCACCGGACGGGCGCTTGCCTGAGATTGTGGAATTGCCGGATCATCCTTGGTTCATCGGCGTGCAGTTCCACCCGGAGCTTAAATCCCGACCGATGGAACCGCATCCCTTGTTCCGGTCATTCATTGCTGCAGCGCTGGATCAGGCGCGGCTCGTTTAGTATTTCCGACGGAGAGTCTGCATGACGAAATCTGTCGACGTAGGCGGCGCAGTTTTTAGCAGCGCCAAACGATTTTCGCTCATCGCTGGCCCATGCGCGATCGAGAGCCGGGCGCATGCTTTGGAAACGGCGGAAGCGATCAAAGCGATAGCGGACCGTGTTGGCGTATCGCTGGTCTATAAGTCCTCATTTGACAAGGCCAATCGCACTAGCCTTTCAAGTGCGCGCGGCATCGGGATGGCCGAAGGCCTCGATATTTTGGGCGATGTGCGCCAGACACTCGGCCTTCCTGTAACGACGGATGTTCACACCGAAGCGCAATGCGTGGCGGCGGCTGAAGCCGTGTCGCTCCTCCAGATACCAGCATTCCTCTGCCGCCAGACTGATTTATTGGTGGCAGCAGCTGAGACTGGCTGCGCGGTGAATGTGAAGAAGGGGCAGTTTCTAGCGCCCTGGGACATGCAGCACGTGGCCGCCAAGCTTGAAGCGGCTGGGGCTAGCGGCGTTATCCTGACTGAGCGCGGAACGAGCTTTGGCTACAACACGCTTGTTTCCGACATGCGATCCCTGCCGATTATGGCAGAGGGCGGCGCGCCTGTCGTATTTGATGCGACCCATTCTGTGCAGCAGCCAGGCGGGCAGGGCGGTACATCTGGTGGGCAACGTGAGTTTGTGCCTGTACTTGCCAGGGCGGCTATATCAATTGGCGTCGCAGGACTGTTCGTTGAAACACACCGCGATCCCGACAGTGCGCCGAGCGATGGTCCAAATATGGTGCCGCTAGACCAACTTGAAGCCATGCTTGCTTTGCTTGTCCAATTGGACGGCATCGCCAAAGCGAACCCCGTTTCTATTTAAGCATTCCCCCTCTGAAAGGTTCATTTCATGACCGCTATCGTCGACATCCTTGGCCGCCAAATTTTCGATAGCCGCGGCAACCCGACGGTTGAAGTAGATGTGACCTTAGAAGACGGCATAGTTGGACGTGCTGCTGTCCCGTCTGGCGCGTCTACTGGTGTCCACGAAGCCGTAGAACTTCGGGATGGCGGCTCTGCTTATGGCGGTAAGGGAGTTCAGAAAGCCGTTGATGGCGTTAACGGAGCGCTTGCAGATGCATTGATCGGCATGGAAGCAGAGAATCAGCGCCACATTGACGGCATCATGTGTGACCTTGATGGCACGCCGAATAAAGGCACGCTCGGCGCTAATGCGATCTTGGGCGTGAGCATGGCAGTGGCAAAGGCGTCAGCGGCGTCAATCGGCATGCCTTTATATCGGTATGTGGGCGGTGCCAACGCGCATGTATTGCCAACGCCTATGATGAATATCGTCAACGGTGGTGCCCATGCGGACAATCCGATTGATATCCAAGAATTCATGATAATGCCGGTCGGTGCCACCAGCTTCACAGAGGCGATGCAAGCTGGTGCGGAAGTATTCCAAGCGCTGCGCGGTCGCCTGAAGAAGGCAGGCCACAATACCAATGTTGGCGACGAAGGCGGATTTGCACCAGCGCTGAGCAGCTCCAGAGAAGCGCTCGATTTCATCATGGGCTCTATTGAGGATACAGGCCGGAAGCCCGGCGACGACGTTGTTCTTGCCCTCGATTCGGCATCTACTGAATTCTACAAGGATGGCATTTACGATCTTGCTGGCGAATCCAAAAAGCTCGACGGCCAGGGCATGGCTGAATATCTGGCTGACCTCTGCGCTGCTTATCCTATCGTTTCCATTGAAGACGGCATGGCCGAGGATGACTGGGACGGTTGGAAGGCGCTGACGGACCTGATCGGCGGTAAAGTGCAGCTCGTCGGCGATGATTTGTTCGTGACGAACCCAATTCGCTTGGCAGACGGGATCGAGCGCGGCGTCGCCAACGCGATCCTGGTGAAAGTGAACCAGATCGGCACATTGACAGAAACATTGGATGCTGTGTCGATGGCGCTGGGTGCCCGTTACGGTGCCGTGATGTCTCACCGTTCAGGTGAGACTGAGGATGCGACCATCGCTGATCTTGCGGTCGCGACAAACTGCGGCCAAATCAAAACGGGCTCGCTATCTCGGTCAGACCGGATGGCGAAGTATAACCAGCTTTTGCGCATTGAAGCGGAGCTTGGCGCTAGCGGGCGCTATGCGGGCAGGGCGTCTATCGTCGCAAAATAGCGTGTGCGCCTAAGTTTTTGGGCGGGTTTCTGCAGAATTATGTTGACGTAGGATTCGCGACATGATTCATCTGCAGGATGGACACCGCACTTGACATCAAGAAACGCCTGAAAGGCCTGATCTGGCCTCTGGTTTTTGCATGTCTTGCTGTTTATTTTGGCGTCCATCTGGTTCGGAACGACCACGGCGTCCTAGCGATGCAGGCGTTCGATCTACGGATTGCGGATGCTGAAAATGAATTGGCCGGTCTGACGGCAATCCGTGTCGGCCTCGAACGGGACACAGCCTTGCTTCGGCCAGAGACGATGCATCCCGATTCGTTAGGTGAACACGCGCGTCGCCGCCTGAATATGGGCGCGGAGCGTGAAGTGGTCGTTTTCCAGAAATAGGGCCTGATCAGCTGTTCGTATTTCCCGCTTGGTGAAATCGCTGATCACGGCTTGTTCATTGCCATGGTGATATGAGCGGTTTATGGTTTTGCCATAGGCGCTTGCAAGCGTTTCAGAAATACAAATCGGAGGGGGCGATGGCGCGAGCGGCTTCTAAGAGCGGAACAGCCAATAAGGCTGCAGCGAAACCGGCGGTTAAACGAACGTCGAGTAGGTCAAAAGCCAAGGCCAAGCCATCTTTCGATAACGATACCCTAATGCAGTTCTATAAAGACATGCTGCTGATCCGACGCTTTGAAGAGCGCGCGGGGCAGCTTTACGGCATGGGCCTGATTGGCGGTTTCTGCCATCTCTATATCGGCCAGGAGGCGGTCGTTATCGGCATGCAGCATGCGCTTGATGAGCGTGATTCTGTCATCACTGGTTATCGCGATCATGGGCATATGCTGGCTTGCGGCATGGAAGCCCGTGGCGTTATGGCGGAACTCACCGGTCGTAAGGACGGATATTCCCATGGCAAAGGCGGTTCCATGCACATGTTCAGCCGGGAGAAACGTTTCTTCGGCGGTCATGGCATTGTTGGCGCACAAGTGCCGCTTGGCGGTGGGCTAGCGTTCGCTGCGAAATATCGGGAAACTGGCGGCGTATCGGTCGCGTATTTCGGTGATGGTGCATCCAACCAAGGCCAGATCGCTGAAACCATGAATATGGCGTCGCTCTGGAAGCTGCCTCTGATCATGGTGATTGAGAACAATAAGTACGGCATGGGCACTTCTGTGAACCGATCCTCTGCCGGTCCTGCGTTGCACCTGCGCGGTGATGCTTATGGCATCAAGAACAAGAAGATTGACGGCATGAACGTCATGACCATGGCGGAAGAATGCAAAGAGGCGGTCGAATACGCCCGGACTAACGGCCCTGTGCTGCTGGAAGCGGAAACTTACCGGTATCGCGGCCATTCAATGTCTGATCCGGCTAAGTACCGCTCCCGCGACGAAGTAAACAAAATGCGGGAAGAGCGCGATCCGATTGAGACGCTCCGTGAGCACCTGATCAAAAGCAAAATCGTGGATGCGGACGCGCTTAAGAAGATCGATGCTGACGTGCGTGCAGTCGTGGCGGACTCAGCTGAGTTCGCGCAATCGAGTCCAGAGCCTGATCCATCTGAGCTTTACACCGATATTCTGATCGAAGCGTAAGCGCGCGAACAGGGGGAATACCATGGCTATCGATATCCTTATGCCGGCCCTGTCGCCGACGATGACTGAAGGCAAGCTTGCTCGCTGGCTCGTCAAGGTGGGCGATGATGTGAGCGCCGGCGACCTGATCGCAGAGATCGAAACCGACAAAGCGACGATGGAAGTCGAAGCGGTCGATGAAGGCAAAGTCGGCAAGCTGCTGGTTGACGAAGGGGCGGAAGGCGTTGAGGTGAACGCCATCATCGCCGTGCTCGTTGGTGAGGGTGAAGAAGCGCCTGCTGACGCGGGCAAATCAGCGCCAGCGCCGAAGGCCGAAGCTGCTCCAGCACCTGCAGAGGCAAAGGCGGATGTCGGGCCGCGCAAGAGTGACTTAGCTGCAGTGGCTGTCGCACCAACGTCTGAGATGGATGCGGCGGAAGCCAAAGCCTACGAGGATACCAAAGAACAAACGGTCCGTGACGCGCTGCGTGACGCAATGGCGGAAGAAATGCGCCGGGATGGCGATGTCTTCCTCATGGGTGAAGAGGTTGCTGAGTATCAGGGCGCCTATAAAATCAGCCAGGGCTTGCTGGATGAGTTTGGCGCCAAGCGCGTGATCGATACACCGATTACAGAGCATGGTTTTGCAGGCATTGGTGTCGGTGCTGCGTTCGACGGCTTGAAGCCAATCGTTGAATTCATGACATTCAACTTCTCCATGCAAGCAATGGATCAGATCATCAACTCTGCTGCCAAGACGCTCTATATGTCTGGCGGTCAGATGGGCTGTCCCATTGTGTTCCGTGGGCCGAATGGTGCCGCGGCGCGGGTCGCGGCTCAGCATTCCCAATGCTATGCAAGCTGGTTCGCCCACGTCCCAGGTCTAATTGTGATCTCCCCCTATTCGGCTGGCGACGCAAAAGGGCTGCTAAAAGCCGCGATCCGCAATCCAAATCCGGTGATCTTCCTAGAGAATGAGCTTCTCTACGGCCAAACGTTCGATGTGCCGACAGACGAAGATTTCGTGACGCCAATTGGCCGCGCCAAAGTATTGCGTGAGGGCAAGGATGTTACGATCACAGCCTTCTCACTCATGTGCCAAAAAGCACTTGAGGCTGCCGATATTTTGGCAGGTGAGGGGATTGAGGCAGAGGTGATTGATCTTCGCACCATCCGTCCACTCGATACGGATACAATTGTCCGCTCTGTGCAGAAGACCAATCGCTTGGTTTCTGTGGAGGAAGGTTGGCCCTATGCCGGGATCGGCGCTGAACTTGCTGCGACCATGATGGAAAAGGCGTTTGATTGGCTGGATGCACCGGTTGTCCGCGTGGCCGGTGAAGACGTACCAATGCCGTATGCCGCGAATTTGGAAGAATTAGCGCTTGCGAGTGCTGAAGATATTGTCGCCGCTGCTAAAGCAGCATGCTACCGCTAGCCCGCTCGGCTTCATCTGACTGACCGCCAGGAGACTGACCATGGCGACGAACATCCTTATGCCTGCCCTGTCGCCGACAATGACCGACGGCAAGCTCGCTCGCTGGCTCGTTAAGGTTGGTGATAGCGTGCGGTCCGGCGACGTAATTGCTGAGATCGAGACCGATAAGGCGACGATGGAAGTCGAAGCGGTCGATGAGGGCCAAGTGGCGCAGCTTCTGGTTGACGAAGGCGCTGAAGGCGTCGCAGTTAATGCCGTGATCGCCGTTCTAGCTGACGATGGCGAAGATGTTGGCGATGTTGAAACGCCGGAAGCGGCAAAATCGTCGTCGGATTCTACAGAAGACGCTGCACCCGCTCCGGCTGCAAAACAAGACCATGGTGACGTTAAGGCGACACCGCTCGCCAAGCGGATCGCGGATCAATCTGGCGTGTCGCTAAGCGGTGTTTCAGGGTCTGGCCCTGGCGGGAAAATCATGAAAGCGGATGTATTGGGCGCTTCTGGCAACACAGAAATGTCAGCTGTTGCCGTTGATAAGGGCGACCGCGTATTCGCCAGTCCACTCGCGCGCCGTTTGGCTGCGGAGAATGACCTGCCGATTGAAAAAGTACCCGGCACTGGTCCTAACGGCCGGATCATTAAGGCTGATATCGAACGCGTTCTGAAGGAAGGTCTGCCAGCAGAGGCCAAAGCTGAAGAAAAGGCTGATGCGCCCAAGACTGCGCCGCCTTCAGGCTCCACCGATGACTACGAACTCATCCCACACACGTCCATGCGGAAGACGATCGCGCGCCGCCTGACTGAATCCAAGCAGCAAGTGCCGCACTTCTATCTGACCGTAGATTGTGAAATCGATGAGCTGCTGCGCGTCCGCAAGGAAATCAATGCGCGCGCCCCCGAAGGCGTCAAAGTTTCAGTCAATGATTTCGTCATTAAGGCCATTGCTGCCGCTCTTCGCCGGGTGCCGGACGCTAATTCCAGTTGGACGGAAGAAGGCATACGCCGCTTCAACATGGTTGATGTATCTGTCGCCGTTGCGATCCCTGGCGGTTTGATTACGCCGGTTGTACGCGATGCTGACACGAAGGGCCTGGCTGCGATTTCAGCCGATATGCAGGACCTCGCCAAACGGGCGCGGGATGGCAAGCTGAAACCGGATGAATATTCCGGCGGCACGATCAGCGTATCCAACCTGGGCATGTTCGGCATTAAACAGTTTGACGCCGTCATCAACCCACCGCAGGGCGCGATACTTGCGGTGGGTGCGGGTGAGCAACGCCCTGTTGTCAAAGACGGCCGGTTGGCGATTGCTACCGTTATGTCCTGCACAATCTCTTGCGACCATCGCGTCGTGGATGGCGCGCTTGGCGCTGAACTGCTGCAGGCGTTCAAAAATGTGATTGAGTTCCCAGCGGCGATGCTGCTGTAGACGCTGATTTCTGGCCTTATCAGCCACGATTGGAAGGAATAGAGCCATGGCAGATGCCGAATTTGATCTTATTGTGATCGGCGGCGGCCCTGGTGGCTATGTCGCCGCAATCCGTGCTGCCCAGCTGGGTATGAAAACGGCGCTGGTTGAGCGTGAGCACCTTGGCGGCATTTGCTTGAACTGGGGCTGTATCCCGACGAAAGCGTTGCTGCGGTCATCAGAAGTTTGGCACCTCATGCAGAACCTCAGTGATTTCGGCATGTCCGCAGACAATATCAAGTTTGATATTGGTGCTGTCGTCAGCCGCTCTCGCGGTGTTGCGAAACAGCTTTCTGGCGGTATTGGCCATCTGTTGAAGAAGAATAAAGTCACGGTCTTTAATGGCGCTGGTAAGTTGGATGGTGCTGGTAAAGTCGTGGTTGATGGCGACAAATCGATCACTGCAAAGAACGTCATCGTAGCGACCGGTGCACGCGCGCGCTCACTACCTGGGCTGGAAGCTGATGGTGACCGGGTCTGGACCTACCGTGAAGCAATGGTGCCGAAGGTGATGCCAAAGTCCCTGCTGGTCGTTGGCTCTGGTGCGATCGGCGTGGAATTTGCCAGCTTCTACAATGATCTTGGTGCCGACGTCACAGTCGTTGAGATCATGGACCGTGTGCTTCCAGTCGAAGATGCTGAAATCTCAGCAATGGCGCGGAAGTCCTTTGAGAAACAGGGCATGCGTATTCTGACCGAGGCCAAAGTTGCCGAGCTGGAGCTTAGTCAATCTGGTGTTAAGGCGACCGTAGAGACCAAAGACGGTGTTGAGACCATCGAAGCCGAGTACGTGATCATGGCAGTAGGCATCATCGGCAATACAGAAGATGTTGGCCTTGATACGACCAAGGTTGAGGTCGATCGTGGTCATATCAAAACCAACGAATGGAATGAAACTGCAGAGCCCGGCGTCTATGCCATTGGTGATGTGACCGGCCCGCCCTGGCTCGCCCATAAAGCTAGCCATGAGGGCGTGATCTGTGTCGAGAAGATCGCAGGGATTGAAGGCCTGCACCCGATGGACAAATCAAAGATTCCTGGCTGCACCTACGCCCGTCCGCAGGTCGCTAGTGTTGGGATGACCGAGGCTGCTGCTAAAGATGCAGGCCATGAAATTAGGGTCGGCAAGTTCCCGTTCATGGGGAACGGCAAAGCCATCGCACTGGGTGATCCGGAAGGCATGGTCAAGACGGTATTCGACGCTAAAACGGGCGAATTGCTTGGCGCTCACATGATCGGTGCAGAGGTTACAGAACTCATTCAGGGCTATGTCGTCGCTCAAACGCTCGAGACGACAGAGGCGGAATTGATGCACACCGTCTTCCCGCATCCCACGTTATCGGAAATGATGCACGAGTCTGTGCTTGACGCCTACGGTCGCGCGATCCACTTCTAGGTTCATGACCATAGAATCATCACAAGCCGCAGCGCCATCAGCCGCCGCCCTTCGCCATCCGGAGAAGCGCAACCGGCCAGAGTCCGCGCCTATGCGGAAACCAGACTGGATTCGGGTGAAAGCGCCTGTATCCAAGGAATATCAGAAAACGCGGGACATCGTGCGCGAGAACAATCTCGTCACGGTTTGTGAAGAAGCATCTTGCCCGAATATCGGCGAATGCTGGGCGCAGCGTCACGCGACCATGATGATTATGGGGGCTATCTGCACCCGCGCCTGCGCCTTCTGCAATGTCGCGACTGGCCGCCCCGGTGCGCTGGATGTGATGGAACCGGCTAACGTTGCAAATGCGGTGGCACAGCTTGGTCTTAAGCATGTGGTGATCACGTCTGTGGATAGGGATGATTTGCCAGATGGCGGCGCGCAGCATTTTGCTCGCACCATCAATCACATCCGCGATAAATCGCCGGAGACGACGATTGAGATTCTGACACCGGATTTCTTAAAGAAAGATCGTGCGCTTGAAGTCGTCGTCCGCGCCAGGCCAGATGTGTTCAATCATAATCTGGAGACGGTTCCGCGCTTATATCCCAGCGTGAGGCCAGGGGCCCGCTACTATCACAGCCTGCGTTTGTTAGATCAGGTAAAGCAGCTTGATCCGTCGATCTTCACAAAGTCCGGCCTGATGGTTGGGCTTGGTGAAGAGCGGGATGAAGTGTTGCAGGTGATGGATGATATGCGCGCTGCAGAGGTGGATTTTCTGACCATTGGCCAATATCTCCAACCAACGCCGAAGCATCACCCGTTGGATCGGTTCGTGACGCCGGATGAATTCAAGGCGTTTGCGCAAAGCGCTGAGGGCAAAGGGTTTTTGCTTGCCTCATCAACGCCATTGACCCGGTCATCCTACCATGCGGATGCTGATTTTGCGGCGCTTAGGAATGCCCGTGAAGCGAAGTTGGCGGCGCGCAAATAATGCCTTCTCATGCCGAACGAAAATTCCTGCCTTACCGCAGGGACGATATGTTTGCGCTCGTCGCAGACGTTGCGAAGTACCCAGAGTTTCTGCCCTGGTGTATTGCCGCACGGGTGCGCCCATTGGCCGAGCAGTCGTTCGAGGCTGACCTCGTCATTGGCTTTAAGATGGTGCGGGAAACGTTCACATCCAGAGTGGATTTGAATCCGCCAGATTTGGTTGATGTAACCTACACCAAAGGCCCTATGCGCCACCTGAATAACCGCTGGCTTATTGAGGAAGCGGAAGGCGGGTGCATAGTCGATTTTAAGCTGGACTTCGAGTTCAAATCCGTACTGCTCCGCAAACTGATCGGCCCGCTGTTCGGCGAAGCAGTGCGCAGAATGGTCGCTGCATTTGAAGCTCGCGCGTCAGAAATCTGTGAGCGCGCTAGTTAGCGTTTTGCGGCTTCCATAATTAGCTCAAGCGCACGGATAACTGTCTTCTGGCGGACAGCGCGTCGGTCACCAGGAAATAGTTGGCGCTCTGTTTGTGCAGGTTCGCCCCGACGTTCCACAGCGATCCAAACCGTACCGACGGGCTTATCCTCAGATCCACCGCCTGGCCCAGCGACACCGCTTACCGCGACGGCGATATCGGCATCGTCACCGGCAGCATTCAGCGCGCCGGATGTCATCTGCTGAACCGTTGCTTGACTAACAGCGCCATCGCTTTCGAGCGTTGCAGACGATACGCCAAGCATCGTCATTTTGGCTTCGTTGGAATATGTGATGAAGCCACGCCCAACCACGTCGGACGAACCACCAATTTCTGTCAGCGCGCCAATAATGAGGCCGCCTGTGCAGGATTCGGCTGTCGTAACCCGTAGTTTTGCGGTACGGCAGGCGTCCAGCGTTTTGGTCGCCAATATATCTAAGTCCGGCCAACGTTTATCAGGCATCTACCACGCTCCCACATAATCTAGGGCCAGCACGCCCAAAATCGCATACAAGCCCGCGACGATATCATCCGCCATCACGCCAAACGCGCTCGTCGACGTTCGGTCGATTAGGCTGCAAGGCCAGGGCTTCAGGATATCGGCTGCGCGGAAAAGGATAAAGGCTGCCAGATACGGCAGGAATCCAATTGGAATGAATGCAAGCGGCATGAGTTGGCCCGCAACTTCGTCAATGACGACTTCGCCTGGGTCATGGCTCCCGCCATCGCTGATATATCGGCCTGTTTCGCGGATGCCGATCAGGAATATGACGGCGGCTAGCGCCAACACGGCATAGGGTCCGCTCCAATAGGCTGCTGCCAGTCCAAAAGGTAATGCTGCAAGGGAGCCAAACGTGCCTGGTGCTTTCGGCGCTAAGCCCGCGCCAAACCAAAGCGCCAAGATGCCGCCAGGCCGCCATAACCGGTGTTTGACGGGGAATTCGTTCATAACAGCACCGTTGCAGTCGCCAATGCAGCAATGCCTTCCTTACGGCCAGTGAAACCCAGTCGCTCGCTAGTGGTGGCTTTAACGCTTACTCTGTCGGAATGGAGCTTGAGAATGCCTGCCATGCGCGCCTGCATTGCTTCCCGGTGCGGGCCGATCTTTGGTTCTTCGCATACGATCGTGACGTCTATATGTGCCAATTGACCGCCACGGGCTTCGACAAGCCGTAGTGCCTCAGCCAAGAATATCTCAGAGGCGGCACCCTTCCATTGTGGGTCGCTTGGAGGAAAATGCGCCCCAATATCGCCAGCAGCGATTGCGCCCAGGATTGCGTCGGTTACGGCGTGCATGGCCACATCGGCGTCTGAATGCCCTGCAAGGCCTTGGCCGTGGGCGATATCAACGCCGCACAGGGTGACATGGGCGCCCGGGCCAAATGCATGGACGTCATAGCCATTACCGATGCGTGGGGCGGCGGATAGCAGGCGCTCTAGCATTGCTTTGTCGGCCTCCGTCGTGAGTTTGTGCAGAAAGGGCGAGCCTTCAACGATCCTGGCCGTGCCGCCAGCCAAGCGGATCATCGAAATATCATCTGTCGCACCAGCATCCGTGTGGGCGCGATGGGCTGCCAGGATTTCATTAAAGCGGAAGCCCTGGGGCGTTTGTACTTGGGCCAAGCTATCCCTAGGAATTGGCGCAGTAATTAGGCCATCTGATGTATGTGCCAGCGTATCGGCGACAGGTATGGCCGGTGTTGCCGCCTCTGATATCTGAAGCGCATCCAGTACGCGGTCGATCACTATGGGTGGGATGACCGGGCGGGCGGCATCATGGATCAAGACGAAGTCTGGCTGCTCTGTGCCCGCAAGTGCTTCCAAGCCAGCCCGAACGCTATCTTGCCGGGTGGCGCCGCCGGGAACGGGCGGGCCTAATTGCAGGCCGTTGATTGCTTCCAGATAGAGGTCATGGGCCTCAGGACTAACAACGGCTTGCACCTGATTAATGCGCGGGTGCGCAGTAAGGGCCTGAATCGCGCGCCTTATGGCGCTGGGACCGCCTGCCAGTGGGAGGTATTGCTTCGGTTTGCGACTACCAAGCCGTTCACCAGCCCCAGCGGCCATAACCAATGCGGCCACCTTTGACCTCGACATCTGTGCGTCCTTTTATCTCGTGGGGTTACAGGTTTGATAGTAGATTTCGCTGGGTAGGGGTAGCCAGAATGATTAAATGCCTATAAAATAACCTAATAATAAAATGCCGACTTATTGGGCATTTTACAGAAGGCTCAGAACATATGGCTCCAGCCAACGCAAGTGATGTGATTAACGCACTTCCAGCAGCGGTGCTCGTTGTGCAAGCTGACGGGGTTATCCGTTTGGTCAATGCAGCGGCCGAATCGCTCCTGCAACAAAGTGCTGCGCATCTCCAAGGCCAAGGTCTGGATATGGTATTTGGCCGTGATAGCGCTATCGCGTCACTGGTGCGCCAGACCATTGAAGAACTGGCGCCTATGGCGGAATTCGATGTTCAGCTGACGACGGCCCGAACGCGAACAGACCGGGTGGCCATATCAACTGCGCCGTTGCTGTCCGATGATGCGAACAGTCCGCCAGAAATCATCGTCCAGTTCGCAGCCACTTCGATTGCGCAACGCATCGATCAGCAAATGCGCCGGCAAGGTGCCGCGCGGTCAGCATCCGGCATGGTAGCTGTACTCGCACACGAAGTGCGGAACCCACTAGCTGGTATTAAGGGGGCGGCACAGATCCTAGAACCATCGCTGGCTGGCGAGGACAAGGAATTGACGCAGCTGATCGCAGATGAGGTCGACCGCATTACGAACTTGATTGAACGCATGGATGTGTTTGCTGATGTCGGCCCAGTTGCCCATCAGCCCGTAAATATTCATGAGCCGCTGGACCGCGCACGTCGCGTCCTTACGACCGGCGGTGCCTTCGAAGGCTTAAGGATTGTTGAGCAATTCGATCCTTCGCTTCCACCCGTGCGCGGTGATTTTGAAGGCTTGGTGCAGGTGTTCATGAACTTGATCAAAAATGCCATTGACGCAGCACGGGAAGGCGGCGGTGAGGTCTTGCTGCGCACGAGCTATCGCCATGGACTTCGCCTATCCGGTGACAACAAGCGTGAGTCTGGTGCGCTCCCGATTGAGGTTGCCATCCAGGACAACGGTCCCGGCATTCCAGATGATCTGCAGCGCAGCGTTTTTGACCCCTTTGTTACGACGAAGGAAGCTGGACAAGGCCTTGGCCTTGCCATGGTGGCGAAGATCATAGGCGACCACGGTGGTGCCGTTGAGTTCGAAAGCGAACCACGCCAGACGATTTTCACCGTTCACCTACCGCTATTCATTGAGACGGAGGCCAAGCCATGAGCAAGGGTGTCATTTTGCTGGCTGATGATGATCGCTCCATCCGCACTGTTCTGACCCATGCGTTCATGCGGGCGGGTTACGAGGTCAAATCCACAGGCGTTGCAGCCATGCTGTGGAAATGGGTGGCGGACGGGCTGGGTGATCTGGTCGTGACGGACGTCAAGATGCCAGACGAAAACGGCTTGGATCTGCTGGTGAAGATTCAGAAAGCCCAACCTAATCTGCGGGTCATCGTTGTTAGCGGCCAAAATACTCTGCTAACAGCAATTCAGGCGACGGAGCGGGGTGCGTTCGAATACTTCACCAAGCCATTCGATATGCGGGAACTGCTTGGTGCCGTTGATCGTGCATTCTCAGAGCCTACTGTTTCTGCCATCGCGTCGGCGCCCGCGTCTGACGAAGAAGAACGGTTGCCGCTGAAGGGCCGGTCCCCAGCAATGCAAGACGTTTATCGCGTTCTGGCACGGCTGATGGGGGCCGACCTGTCTGTGCTTATTACGGGTGAATCAGGGACGGGTAAGGAGCTTGCCGCCCGCGCTCTCCATGAGTTTGGCCCACGCAAGCACGCGCCTTTTATCGCCATTAATATGGCTGCAATCCCCAAGGATCTGATTGAGAGCGAACTTTTTGGCCATGAGCGTGGTGCGTTCACAGGCGCTGCAACCAGGGCGTCTGGTAAGTTTGAGCAAGCTGAAGGCGGGACGTTATTTTTGGACGAAATCGGTGACATGCCGCACGAAGCACAGACCAGATTGCTCCGTGTTTTACAGCAAGGTGAATACGTACCCATTGGCGCAGCCACACCTATACGAACCAATGTGCGTATCGTCTCTGCAACCCACCGCGACCTTCGCCAATTGGTTAAGCAGGGAACTTTCCGGGAGGATTTGTTCTATCGCTTGAATGTTGTTCCAGTGCGTTTGCCGCCGCTCCGCGAACGTAAGGAAGACATCCCGGAACTTGTTACGCATTTTATTGCGGGCTGCACGCGCCTTGGCCTTCCGGGGCGAACGCTTTCTGAGGGTGCCATGGCGGCGCTGAAAGAGCATTCCTGGCCAGGCAATGTCCGTGAGTTGGAGAATCTTATCCGCCGGGTCGTTGTTATGGCACCGGAGGAGACAGTGCCTGTAGAAACCGTGCGAGAAATCTTGCTGGAGCAAACTTCGTCAGCGTCCGGCGGTACAGGCATTTCCGGCGAATTGACAGGCGGGGAAACGCTTGAGGAATTGGCAGACGCATTCCTCACGCGCTATTTCGCAGACTTGGGTGGTGATCTGCCTGAGCCGGGCTTGCACAGCCGCATTCTGGATCAAGTCGAGGCACCGTTGATCGCGCATGCATTGTCAGCTGTTGGCGGGAATCAAATTCGAGCAGCAGATTTGCTTGGGATAAATCGCAATACGCTTCGAAAAAAAATACGTATGCTTGGCGTTCCTGTGCTTAAGAAGGGCGTCAGGGTCCGTATTTAGTCTCTTTTCGCGCTTGAGACGGGCCGTATGCGCAGCGAGGCTACGATGCTGAAGCGGCTTTTTTCGGGGTGGCGACTATTCTTTCTAGTCGGCGGCATGACCTTCATTGCGTTTGCGATGGTGGCGTTTACGTTCGCACTTTTGCTGAACGTAGCGCCGTTCGTGACCTCATCGCCCGAAAACGTGGTGATGTCGCTGAACGCCAATCTGGCGATTCTATTAATCCTGGCACTGCTCGTCGGCTACAGGATTTTTGCGGTTTTCCGTGGACGCGTTAAGGGCGGCGGCGGTGGCAAGCTACATGCCCGGGTCGCACTGCTGTTTGGCTTGGTCGCGACGGCGCCGAGTATCATGCTGGTTATATTCTCCGTAGCGTTTCTTCACGTGGGCTTGGACCAATGGTTTGGCCAAAAAGTCGACGCTGCGGTCAACCGTTCCCTGTTCATTGGACGCGCATACTTAAGAGAGCATCGCCTTGGCCTCGTGCGAGATACCTACGCTATGGGTGATTCGCTGGCTCGCCAGGACGTGATTGATACCGGCGCTAAAGATGATTGGGATAAGGCGCTAAATGGCCTCACCACGCGACTTGGCTTGGCTGAGGTTGTGCTCTTTGATGAATCTGGATCAGTCCGCGGGAAAGCGGGTGATGTGGATGAGCTGAAGGGGGCCACAGTGCCTGACTGGGCGGTGCGTTCTGCAAGGTTAGGAGATGCTGTCGTTGTTATCGGCGGCAGTGCGGAGCGTGTTCGTTCACTGCTTTGGCTCGGCGAACGGAAGCTATTTCTATTGGTTGGGCGTGCAATTGACCCAGGAATTGTCAGACATGCAGAAGGTGTGAACCTTGCCGTTGGGGATTTCCAGCAGGCAGTTGATAAGCGAACAAGTATCGAGGCCAGGCTGTCTGTCTTCTACGTTCTATTCGGGCTTGTTTTTGTTCTAGCGTCGATGTGGGCGGGCCTGATGTTCGCAGGCGCGCTTGCGGAACCAATATCAACATTGATTCAAACGGCCGACAGAGTCCGGGCTGGCGATCTATCCGCCAGGGTCATCGTTCGCGGGCGCAGAGATGAAATTGGGAGCCTTCTGGCTGGCTTTAATCGCATGACAGAGCAGTTGGAGGCGCAACGGGACCGGCTCGTGGATGCGAATGAGGAAATGGACGAGCGTCGGCAATTCATCGGTGCCGTGCTGAGTGGCGTTACGTCCGGCGTTGTTGGGGTTGATCCAGCCGGGGTAATCCGTGCGGCAAATACTTATGCCGAGGCGACCTTGGCGGCGGGTGAAAATATTGTCGGTGAAGAGCTTCATACTGTAGCGCCAGAACTAGAGGCGGCGCTGAGTGAGGTTGGCGGCGTTAGTGGTGTGGCAGAAACCGAAGTGCGCATCATTCGTGAAGGTCGCCAGCGGGTGCTGCTAGCGCGTGCTTCTGATGAATCTGATGCTGAACTTGAAGGTCAGGTAATTACCTTTACAGATATCACCGATCTTGTGGCGGCGAAGCGTCAGGCGGCATGGTCTGGTGTTGCGCGCCGTGTCGCCCATGAAATCAAGAATCCGTTGACGCCAATCCAACTAGCCGCCGAGCGGCTCAAACGGAAATACGGCAAAACGATCGAATTAGACCCGGATATCTTCGCGCTTTGTTGCGACACCATCGTCCGACAAGTAGGCGCGCTTCGGGGCATGGTGGATGAATTCTCAGAGTTTGCGCGCCTGCCAACCCCTAAGATGCAATTGGCGAGTCTTGGCGACCTGAGCGGCGAGGTGATCTTCCTGCTCGAGATGGAACACAAGGATGTCTCGTTCAAACTTTCCGTCGAGAGCAATCCGAGCGAGATCGATTGTGATCCTGGCCAAATTACGCGTGCGCTGAATAATATTCTGATCAACGCCGTTCACGCCGTTAAAGAAAAGCAGGCAGAGGACGCAAGTGAAGAGGGTGAGGTAGCGTTGACAGTACTGACGGAGGGCCATCAGGTCGTGCTCCGTGTTGAAGACACGGGCTATGGCTTCCCCGATGACTTGATCCACAGCGTCGCTGAACCATATGTAACAACCAAGCCAAATGGGTCTGGCCTTGGTCTTGCGATCGTTCAGCGAATCGTAGAAGAGCACGGCGGTGAGTTGCGGCTTGCCAATAAGCCGAGCGGCGGTGCGTTGGTTGAGATACGCCTGTTGAGCCATGGTGATATTGTGGCTGCTGGCGCATAATCATTTCTGCTAAACGAACGCTGGTGCGGCGTGCTGCGCGCCTTAGGAGAGTAAACCCATGGCGGTCGATGTACTGGTCGTCGATGATGAGGCAGATATTCGGCTGACTTTGTCTGGTCTGCTGGAAGATGAAGGCTGGGTAATTGCAACCGCCGGTGGCTCTAATGAAGCGCTGAAGCAGGTTATTGACCAAAGCCCACCCGTCGTTGTGCTGGATGTTTGGCTTGAGGGCAGCCTTCTGGACGGCCTTGAAGTTCTGACGGCGATCCAGAAGGAGCGCCCGGATACAGTCGTGCTAATGATGAGCGGACATTCAGACATTGAAACCGCCGTAAATGCCATCCAAGACGGCGCCTATGATTTTATCGAGAAGCCATTCAACGCGGACCGGATGATCATTTCTGTCAGTCGTGCAATCGAAGCTGGCCGCCTTCGTCAGGAAAACGCGGCGTTGAAGGCACAAACGCATCGCGACTGGTCGCTGATCGGGCAATCCCAACAAGTGGCGGCGCTGCGTGGGCAGATTGCGCGGCTTGCTAAGGTCAACAGTCGGGTTTTGATCACGGGGCCCAGTGGTGCTGGCAAAGAGGTCATTGCGCGTAACATCCATTCACAATCTGATAGGGCTGATGCGCCGTTTATCGCAGTGAATTGCGCCAGCATCCGGCCGGAGACGATGGAAGCAGCGCTCTTTGGCGAAGAAACGATCGGTGGAGTCATAACCCCCGGCTTGCTGCAGAATGCAGATGGCGGTTCGGTGCTGTTGGATGAAGTTGCAGATATGCCGTTGGAAACCCAAGCGAAAATGCTTCGGGTAATCCAGGAGCAGACGTTCACGCCTGTCAGTTCTGCCAATCAGATATCCGTCGATGTTAGAGTGCTTGTGTCTACATCCCGCGATCTGCAGGCAGCCGTGCGGGAGGGGAGTTTCCGGGAAGACCTGTACTTCCGGCTGAACGTTGTGCCTGTCGAGGCGCCAG
Organism: Alphaproteobacteria bacterium; assembly: GCA_040263875.1. Classification (GTDB taxonomy): domain Bacteria; phylum Pseudomonadota; class Alphaproteobacteria; order Bin95; family Bin95; genus VMCJ01. The sequence goes on along the minus strand of JBDQJI010000003.1, from coordinate 66,233 downwards.
CGCTAGCAGACCGGGTCGATGATATCCCAATCCTTATTGATTACTTTATCGAGCGCGCTGCAGCTTCTGGCCAGCCACGCCGTATTCTTTCAAGTAACGCAATGGCGGCGCTACAGGCTCATGCTTGGCCTGGCAATGTTCGGCAATTACGGAATGTTGTGGAATGGTTGCTTATTATGGCCCCAGGTGCCGTTGATGAGGAGATCGGGATGCAAGCCTTGCCGCCAGATATCCTAAAAGAAGATCCGGCCTCTCTCCTGTCCGAACGCCGGACCGAGGTCATGGAATTGCCGTTGAAAGAAGCGCGGGAAGTGTTTGAGCGGAATTACTTATCCGCCCAAGTTGCCCGGTTTGGTGGCAATGTTTCCAAAACCGCGAAAAGCGTTGGGATGGAGCGGTCAGCACTGCATCGTAAAATGCGTGCTCTCAATATCGGGCCCGGTGGCGAAAATGTTGCGGCGGACTCCGATGAGGACGACGCATGAGAGTAGTCGTTTGTGGCGCAGGTCAGGTGGGCGTCAGTATCGCCAGGCAGTTAGCGCTTGAAAACATCGACGTTGTGGTCGTCGATCAATCAGCAACGCTGGCTCAACAACTCGGAGATTCTCTGGACGTGCAGGCTATTACCGGCCACGCGTCTGACCCGGACATCCTAGAGCAAGCAGGCGCAGATGAAGCGGATATGCTGATCGCCGCTACGGCGTCCGATGAAGTGAATATGGTCGCCTGTCAGGTGGCGCATTCGCTTTTTAACGTACCAAAGAAGATCGCGCGCATCCGGACAAAGGGCTACATGTCCGAGAATTGGCGCGCCATGTTCTCGCGTGATCACATGCCGATCGATGTGATTATTTCACCTGAAGCCGAAGTTGCGCGTGCTGTTGTTCGTCGGGTGACGGCACCGGGTGCGTTTGAACTTATTCCGTTGATGGATTCTAAAGCCCGCCTAATCGGTGTTCGCATTACGGACAACTGCCCGGTAATCAACACACCATTGCGGCAACTGACGGCGCTGTTCCCTGATTTGCAGATAACAGTTATTGGCGTGCACCGCGAAGATCGGCACTTCATCCCAGACCCGGACGATCAGATTTTTCCGATGGACCGGGTGTATTTCATCGTTGCTGCAGAACATACGGATCGCGCTATGGCCGCGTTCGGCCATCAAGAACAGCAGGCGCGGAGGGTCGTGGTGATCGGCGGCGGTAATATCGGCATGATGATGGCGGATGCGCTGGATAGCGGCAATGTCAGCGTTCGTATTATCGAAATGGACAAAGTCCAGGCCGAGTCTGCTGCGCAGTATATGCAGGGCTCCATCGTCATAAATGGCGATGCCTTGGAGCCGGAAATCCTTCAAGAAGCGGGCGTTCATGATGCGGATGCGGTCATTGCCGTTACCAACAATGACCAGACCAATATTCTTGCCTCCCTTATGGCTAAGCGTGCCGGCGCTGGGCGCACGATTTCATTGATTAACCGGGCGTCATTCTCAGCACTGGTCAATCCGTTAGACATCGACGTCGTTGTGAACCCGCGCGAAATCACGGTCAGCACGATCCTTCGCCACGTCAGGCGGGGGCGTGTGCGTGAAGTACATTCTATCGGTGACGGGTTTGGCGAAGTTCTTGAGGTCGATGCCTTGGCCACAAGTGCCATCGTGAACAAAAAAGTCGGCGAGCTGCCATTGCCAGAAGGCGCGATTGTCGGTGCCATTATGCACAACGATGAAGTCGTTATGCCGAAGCCGGATACTCGTATCCACGAGGGCGACCGGGTTGTTATCTTCACCGAGGAATCGGTCGTGCGGCGGGTTGAGCGATTGTTTGAAGTCCGCTTTGAGTTCTTCTAGGCGCAAATAGGGGGCCATAATGGGCCGTGTCGTATATGTAAACGGGGCTTATAGGCCCCACGCAGAAGCTTTGGTCCATTTTGAGGATAGGGGCTATCAGTTTTCTGATGGTGTCTATGAAGTGGTGCTGGTGCGCAGTGGCAAAATGGTCGATGCAGATCCGCATTTGGCTAGGCTAGGACGCTCACTTGGTGAGTTGGATATCCAGCCGCCAATGGCTGAAGCATCGCTTCGTATCGTGTTGAATGAGCTTATCCGGCGAAACCGCATTCGCGAAGGTTTTGTCTATGCGCAGGCGACCAGGGGCGTTGCGCCACGGGATCACTTTTTCCCCGGTCCAGTGAAAGCGGCGCTGGTTTGCTCAGCACGGGCACGTAGCTGGCCTGCAGCAGGTCACAAGCCGGCAGGCCAAAGCGCGATTACTTTGCGGGATGAGCGCTGGGCGCGTTGCGATATTAAGTCCGTCGGACTCCTCGCCAATATTCTTGCTAAACAAAAGGCCAAAGAAGCGGGGGCGGCTGAGGCCATTTTCATTGCTGACGATGGAATAGTGCGGGAGGGCGGCTCATCGAACGTATGGATTGTCGATGAGGCTGGCGCGCTGCATACGCATCCGCTCGGGCCAGAAATTCTGGGGGGCGTCACGCGGGCGGCGGTTAAGAGCTTGGCGGCAGGCGCGCAAATTCAGGTTAAAGAGGAACGGTTCGATCGTGAATTCATGCTGCGTGCCAAGGAGATGTTCGTCACCAGTGCGACTTCGTTCGTGAAACCAATTACCTCAGTTGATGGCACAACGATTGGAAATGGTGCTGTTGGACCCATAACCCAACGCATGTTTGACCTTTATAATGACCACACTTTGAGCGCTGCAGATTAAGCGCACATCGCAGAGGTACTTGTAGAATGCAGGTGCCGGGTGCACATTAGAGCTTCAACAATAAGCGGTTGCGGCGAGCGACATGTGGTTAGCTTCGTCAAAAAACCCATTGCATGTGGATTGCCAGCATGAGCGGCGCAAAGTCTCAAATCCTCCAAGATGTTTTTCTGAACTACGTCCGGAAGCAGAAGCTTCCTGTGACGGTGTTTTTGATCAATGGCGTGAAGCTTCAGGGGGTTATTACGTCCTTTGATAACTTCTGCATGCTACTTCGCCGTGATGGACATTCGCAGCTGGTTTATAAACATGCGATTTCGACGGTTATGCCCTCGAGCCCAGTTAATCTGCAGGACGCGACCGGCGAACCAGAAGATGAGGCCGAATAGCGTTGGGCGATGGTGAACATGATGATGGCCCAACACGCGCCATCATTCTAAGACCGGAACTGCCTCGATTGGGGCCAAGGCCGGAAACTGCCGCCTCTCTGGAAGAAGCTATTAGTCTCGCGAGCGGTATTGGCCTGGAAGTAGTTTATTCCCGCGAAGTGCGGGTAACGAAGCCGAAGGCGGCGACGCTGTTTGGCGCTGGCGTCATCGAGGAAGCGACGGAGGAGGCTAAGAACCTCCACGCAAGTCTGCTTATCATTGATGGCCAGCTTTCACCGGTTCAGCAGCGTAATCTGGAACGCGATGTTGGCGTCAAGATCCTCGACAGGACCGGTTTGATTCTTGAAGTGTTTGGAGCGCGTGCGCGAACGCGGGAAGGCGTGCTCCAGGTCAGCCTTGCTGCACTCAGCTATCAACGCACACGACTTGTTCGATCATGGACGCATTTGGAGCGGCAGCGCGGTGGTGCTGGATTTATGGGCGGTCCTGGCGAACGTCAGCTTGAGCTTGATCGTCGTTCAATCGACGACCAGATCGGCCGGATCAAGCGGCAATTGGATGATGTTCGCCGAACGCGCGCGCAGCATCGTAGCGGCCGGAAGCGCAATGACACGCCAACTGTGGCGTTGGTTGGCTATACGAACGTCGGCAAGTCAACGCTGTTCAATAAGTTGACGGGCGCGGGCGTACTCTCCGCCGATCAGCTTTTTGCTACGTTGGATCCAACTATGCGCGGCGTTGAAATGCCGTCTGGCAGAACCTCCATTTTCTCCGATACCGTTGGTTTTATCGCTGAACTCCCAACAGAGCTCGTCGAAGCTTTCCGGGCGACATTGGAAGAAGTGTCCGCCGCAGATGTCATTCTGCATGTGCATGATCTGGCAAATGAGGAACGATTTGAGCAAGCCAGTGATGTCAGAACTGTGCTGGCGGACTTAGGGGTCGACGCCGAAAGCCGCGTTATTCTGGATGTGTACAATAAGGCTGATGCTGCGACTGCTGATGAACGCACACGCTTAATGCAGCAGCCAGGTGCGCTGATGGTCTCAGCAGAAACTGGCGAAGGTCTGCCGACGCTTTTGATCGCAGTCGATGAAGCGCTTTCTGCTGGATCCGTTCGGATCGTCCTGCGCTTGCCCTGTGCTGAAGGCGAAGCGCTTGCATGGCTACATCGCGTCAGCTTTCAGATCGACACCGAAGTTCGGGACGAAAATATGATCGTGGAAGCTTCGTTGCCGCAAAGTGAGATTGACCGATTTATGAAGCGCTGGTCTGGCGTCGCCATCGTGCAAGAAGCGAGCGCTGCATCATGACGCCTGATATCGATTTTGACGCGATTACGGCGATCATTGTTGAAATCGCCGCTGAGGAAGTGAAGGCAAAACTCGGCGTACTTTCACGGGCTGAAGTGACTGAAAAGTCTGCGGGGGATTTCGTGACCTCTGCCGACCTGGCAGTTGAACGCAGGTTAGGCGCGGCTTTGCAGGACTTGACGCCTGATGCACAGATTGTGGGTGAGGAAGCGGTCAGCGAGGGCAGGGTGTCCATCGCTGGATTGGCAGATGGTCATCTGTCCTGGGTGATTGATCCGATTGACGGCACAGGGAATTTTGCCGCTGGATATCCGCTTTCTGCTGTCATCTTGGCGCTGGTGCGTAAGGACGAAGTGCTAGCGGGCTGGATTCATGATCCGTATAGCGATCGCACCTTTGTTGGCTCGCTTGGCGGGGGGGCATGGTTCGGGGGCCGACGGCTTAGCGTCCACACACCGTCCGAAAGCCGTTTGATGAACGGATCAATCTACGGGCGTATGTTCCGCCGATCCACAGGCTTTCAAGCCACATGGGCTAGGGGCCGCGGCAAGATGGGCGGCGTATTTAATGCCCGCTGCGTCGGCCATGAGCACATGTCGCGCCTGGCGGGGCTTTCGCACTTTGGCGGCTATTCCAAGCTCTTCCCTTGGGATCATGCGGCAGGATTTCTGATGCACAGTGAAGCGGGCGGCGTGGGCAAGCTGATTACGGGTGAGCCCTATAAGCCGTCAAACGCAGATGTTCCTGGCTTGCTTGCGCCGGACGAAGATATTTGGAACAAGATTCACGACATAATCACAACGCCGGAAGCCGTATAGGCTCCAAAGCACGGTCTCACAGGAGAAGAAAACATGGCGAAAGCTGCATTTTTGGGCCTTGGCGTAATGGGCTATCCAATGGCGGGCCACCTAGCTGCCGCTGGACATGAAGTGACGGTCTACAACCGGACCTATGAAAAGGCAGAAGCCTGGACGCAGGAGCATAAAGGCAAGAGCGCACGGACACCGGCGGACGCTGTAAAAGGTGCGGACTTCGTATTCGTATGTGTCGGCGATGATCCCGATGTTCGGGCCGTCGCAACCGGTGATCATGGCGCATTTGGCGCAATGAAGGTCGGCGCTATCTATGTCGATCACACGACGGCCTCAGCCGAATTGGCCCGTGAGCTATATGAAACGGCTGAGAAAGCTGGCATTGCCTTCCTTGATGGCCCGGTTTCTGGCGGTCAAGCGGGTGCTGAAAATGGTGCGCTGACGGTGATGTGCGGCGGCGATGCTGAGCCATTCGAGAAAGCAAGGCCGCTGATGGATAGCTATGGCCGTGCCGTCACACTGATTGGCGAAGCGGGCAGTGGTCAGCTCTGCAAGATGGTCAACCAGATATGCATCGCTGGTCTGCTACAGGCGCTGTCTGAGGCGCTTAACTTTGGCTCCAAAGCCGGACTCGATATGGAGACTGTGCTGGAAGTGATTTCAAAGGGTGCGGCGCAATCTTGGCAAATGGAAAATCGTGGCTCGACTATGGTCGATGGCAAGTTCGATTTCGGTTTTGCTGTTGATTGGATGCGGAAAGACCTGCGCATTTGTATCGCTGAAGCTGAACGGAACGGCGCGCGCTTGCCTGCGACGGTGATGGTTGACCAGCTTTATAAGAACGTGCAGCAAGAGGGCGGCGGGCGCTGGGATACATCTGCGCTCATCCATCTGCTGCAGAAGTAAAATCAGCGCTTCAGTGCCAATTTGGCTTTGATCCATTCGGCTTCTTGCGCTTCAAGCGAGAGGGCCGCAGGGTCATCGCCGGCACTGCGGATGGCCGTTTCCATAGTTCGAAAGCGGGTCTCAAATTTGGCGTTGGCAGACTTGAGCGCCTGATCCGGATCAATATCGAGCTTCCTGGCAAGGTTCACGGTAGCGAATAGCAGGTCGCCAATCTCTTCTTCCATCGCAGCCTGATCATCTTGTGCTTTGACGACCTCGACGAGTTCTTCATGGGTTTTGGCAAGGGCATCTCGCCAGTCCGGAAAGTCGAAGCCGATCCGCCCTGCGCGGCGCTGTAGTTTGAATGCTCTAGCAATCGCGGGGAGGGTGGCCGCGACGCCATCAAGGGCGCTAGAGGGTGCATCATCCGGATCTGTCTTAGCCGCGCGTTCCGCCGCTTTGATAGCTTCCCATCCTGCTGGGCCGGCCTTTGCGGCATCCGATGATGGGTCTCCGAAAATGTGTGGATGTCGGCGCAGCATCTTCTCAGTGATCGTATTGGCGATATCAGAAAATTTAAAAGTTCCGGCTTCATCAGCGATTTGCGCCTGAAAGATAACCTGAAGAAGTAAGTCGCCCAGCTCGTCACAAAGCTCAGCGTCATCTTCCCGATCAATTGCGTCAGCCACCTCGTAGGCTTCCTCAATTGTGTAGGGTGCGATGGTTCCGTGGTTCTGGACTAAGTCCCAAGGGCAACCGTCAACTGGGTCACGGAGGCGGCGCATGACTTCCATCAAGCGGCCAAGCGCTGCAGCGGCTTCTGGCGCATTGGGTTGGGATGGCGCGTCTGACATTGGGCTCTGGCCTTAGGCGATGATTCGATATCGCAGCCTAGACCGGTGCTTTGTCAGGATCACGCCTTCATTCTGCCAAATTACTGCCGCATCCTCGGTAAGCTGATCCTCTTGGGCAGGGAACTGCGGGACGGAGTTTGGTATTAATACCTAGCTGACTTAGAGATTGGTTGGCGACAGGCCTGGGCTGGCGTATCTTCCACGCAAATATGGTTAACAGGAGAAACATGCATGACATATCGTCCTTGGATGCCCCGCTTGATGGCGCTAGTTGGCGCGCTGATCCTAGGCGGCCTGTCACCCATTCCTGCTGTAGCGCAGGACGCAGCAAAGTTCCCGGTTGAGCTCAATCGGTTAGAACAAGATGGCCCAATCTGCCGGGTTTATCTGGTGGCAAATAATCCCGCGGAATCGGCCATCAAGGCCTTCAAGCTGGATTTGGTGTTCTTTGATAAGAACGACATCATCCGCAATCGGCTTTATGTCGAACTCGGACCGCTGATCCCCCGAAAAACCGCCGTCCGCCTGTTTGATATGCCAGAGACGGATTGCTCCGTAATTGGCTCAATCCTGGTGAACGACGTTGTGTCGTGTTCCAGCGCTGACGGTCAGGCAATGAATTGTCTTGCCCGCCTCGAACTTTCATCTAAGGCCGATATCCCGCTGCGTTACTAGAGCTTAGTTGGATTCGGCGCATCACCGTAAACTTCAACCGGATCAAACACTTTCTCAGTTTCTTCAAACTTGAGCGCCACTGGGCCAGCTGCGCCGACAGGCGCGGAACGGTAGAAGCATGAGCGATACCCGACATGGCAGCTCGCACCGCCATTCACGTCCACACGCAGCCAAACGCAGTCCTGATCATCGTCGATCCGGAATTCCCGCACAGTTTGCACCAAGCCGCTGGTTGCACCCTTGTGCCAGAGCTGCTGGCGGCTGCGGCTATAATAATGCGCCTCGCCGATTTCCAATGTGCGCTTGAACGCTTCCGCATTCATATAGCCATGCATCAGAACTTCGCCGGATGTGAAATCCGTCGTGACAACTGGTATCAGGCCGCTATCATCAAATTTTGGCGCTAGCTCATTGCCTTCTTCCACCTGTTCGATGGTGCGGCGAGGTGCAAATATTTCATCTGACATACTCGTCAAAACCTTATGCGATATGTTGTCGGATCAGTTGGGGCTATACATACTGTCCGAAGGGCGTATTTCCAAGCTATGTCGCACCGAATATTGAGGCTGATAAATGACTGCGCCTGTATCCATACCGGAAGCTGCTAATTCAGACGTTGATCTGAGCGCGATAAATGGCGCGCAGCAAGAGATTGTCGATGAATTCGATCTGTTCGACGATTGGACAGATCGTTACCGCTACATCATTGACCTTGGCCGAGAACTTGAGCAATTGCCGGAAGACGCCCGGCCCGACGGGGCGCTGATCCGCGGCTGCCAGTCCCGGGTTTGGCTGACGTCCGGCGAAGAGGACGGTGCTCTGACGTTCAAGGCTGCGACAGACGCGGCCATTGTCGCTGGCCTGATTGCGCTTGTGTTGCGGGTTTATAACGCGCGCTCCCCCGCTGAAATTCTTGGAACCAGCCCATGGTTCATTGAGAAGATCGGTTTGGCGGAGCATCTCAGCCCGACACGCTCCAACGGCTTGCATGCTATGCTTGGCCGAATTCAGGAGATAGCGGGGAGGGCGGCATGAGCAGCACCGATAGCGCTATGCGTGCACTTTATAATGACAAGCTTATGGCGTTCGCCAACGATATCCCGCTGCAACACCGCCTCGAAGAACCAGACGCGACGGTTCAGCGTCGAAGCCCACTTTGCGGTAGCCGCATTACCGTCGATTTGAGAGTCGAAGGTGGTAAAGTTGCTGACTATGGCCATGTCGTTCGCGCTTGCACTTTGGGGCAGGCAGCGGCGTCCATCATGGCGCGGCGTGTGATCGGCGAAGATACGAGCGTACTGCTAGCCATTGCTGAAGCCGTCCGGCACATGCTGAAGGATGGCGTAGCGCCCAACGACGACCTATGGCCGGAGTTGCAGATGCTCGCCCCGGCCCATGAATACAAATCGCGGCACGGGTCTGTGCTGCTGGCTTTCGAAGCCGTTGAAGACGCAATTCAATCCATTTCCCAAGAACAGGAACAAGCTGTTGGCTGAACAATTCGATTTGGTTATCCAATCCGGCTCTCTGGTGACGCCCGGCGGCGTTGCTGAAGGCGATGTTGGCGTGCGCGACGGCGCATTGCAGGACGATTCTTTAGGCCAGCCAATTAAATTCTACGATACGCTGCTGGCGGGGGCCTGAACGCAATGATCATTGATTGCCACGCCCACTACGCGCCGGAGCTCATGTTTGAGCGCCTCGGTAAAGTGATCGACAAGTTCCCGTCGATCGAGTTGCTTGCGAGTGACGGCAAGTATCGCCTGTCATTCATGCAACGCGCGCCAACCCGCCCCGTGATGCCGCGCTTGCGCGAGACCGATGAGCGCCATCAGTGGATGGAACGCGAGAAACTGGACGCCCAAGTTGTCGGCGGTTGGTTGGATGCATTTGGCTACGAGCTTCCAGCTAACGAAGGCGAGGCCTGGGCTAAGTTCACAAATGACGTGCTGATGGAATCCGCCAGCAAGGACGATGCGTTGTTTCCACTCTGCACAGTTCCTTTGCAGGACGGTGATCGCGCAGCCCGCGTGCTTGAAGCAGCCATGAAGGACGGCTTCAAGGGCGTTATGATCGGCACCCAGCCATCAGGCGTTGGGATGGGGTTAGAGGCAGGGCTGGATGATGCACAACTGGCGCCGTTCTGGGCCGCAGCGTCAGACCTTGAAGCGGCAGTCTTCATTCATCCGGAATATGACACCATCGACAAGCGCGTTACCGGCTACGACATGGTGAATGCAGTAGCCCGTATTAATGACCTTTCGACAGGTATTGCGCGCCTTTTATTCGGCGGCGTGCTGTCGAAGAACCCCGGTGCCAAAGTCGTCGCCGCGACAGGCGGGGCGGCATTGCCGTATGCGCTTGGCCGTTTGATGCGGCACTATGATCTGCACAAAGACACCTGCGCTGACCCTTCTGCTGAATTTAGACGCATGTATTTCGATACTATTGTGTTTGAGCCGTCGACATTGGATTTCCTGGTTAGCAAGGTCGGAGCGGATAAAATTATGCTCGGCTCAGATTGGCCGTTCCCGATTGGCGATTTTCAGCCGACCAAGGTTGTTGAGGGTGCAAATCTCTCAGCCGCCGACAAGGCCGGCATCCTGGGCGGCAACGCTCGACGCGTATTTGGATTGGACGCCTAATGGTAGAGACAGCCGCAACGATCAACGCCCGCGCGCGAACCCTTCTGACGGACTTGGTCGGCTTCAACACGGTTAGCCATCTCTCCAACTTGGAGCTGATTCAGTATATCGAGCGGTATTTTGCCGATCTCGGTATTGCGACCGAGCGCGTTTATAATGAGGACGGCAACAAGGCGAACTTGTTCGCCACCATCGGGCCGCAGGTAGACGGTGGCTTGATTCTATCTGGCCATGTCGATGTGGTACCGGTCGAAGGGCAGGCGTGGACAGATGATCCGTTCAATTTGGTGGAACGGGACGACAAGCTGTTTGGGCGCGGCTCCTGCGATATGAAAGGCTTTGTCGCACTCGCACTGGCGTCTGCACCAGCATTCCAGGCTGCGAGCTTGGCCTCGCCAATCCATTATGCAATCTCTTATGACGAAGAAGTTGGTTGCCTGGGCGTTCGTGGGCTGATTGAGGAGCTGAACCGCAAAACCATGAACCCAGCGATGTGTATCGTGGGCGAGCCGACAAGTATGCAGCCAGTGACTGCGCATAAAGGCAAATGGAGCTACAAGGGCATCGTTACCGGCCTTGAATGCCATTCCAGCCTGGCGCCACAGGGCGTGAACGCAGTTGAATATGCATCCGAAGCCGTTGTATTTTTGCGTAAGCTGATGCGCGAGAAGATCACGTCTGGCGCCCGGGATGAAATGTTCGATATGCCTCATACAACAGTCCATACGGGTGTGATGAAAGGTGGTTCCGCCGTAAATATCGTTCCAAATAAGTGCGAGTTTGATTTTGAATTCCGCTATGTGCCCGCTGATAATCCAGCGGATATCATGGCGCAGCTTACGGATTATATCCGCAATGAGCTTGAGCCACAGATGAAAGCCGTATCCGCTGATTGCGGGTTTGAGCTTATCGAACGCTCCGTTATTCCGGGCCTAGAGATTGATCCAGGGCATGAGGTCGTCCGCTTGGCTAAAAGCTGCGCTGAACGAAATGATCATGGCAAGGTCGCCTACGGCACAGAGGCTGGCCTGTTCCAGGAAATGGGCGACATCCCAACGGTCGTCTGCGGTCCTGGCGATATCGCCCAGGCTCATAAGCCCGATGAATTCCTGGCGCTGGAGCAATTGGCTAAAGGTGGCCAATTCTTCGAGCGTCTGGTCAACCGTTGGAGCGCTGCTGCATAGGCTGCAAAAAGGAATGGTCTCATGACGACAGACAAGGTTTATGATCCGCTGCCTGAGGGCTCGCAGCCCAAATACAAAACAGCGGGCTATTTCCGTACCGGGACATTAGCACCAGGTGGGCAGATGCCGCCGCTGCGTACGTTGACGGAACTATCCGGCCCGCGCTTTGAGACGCCGCCTCCCGTGGATCAGAATCTCGTTTCTGGTGTTGATGGCTTCGCTATTGGGCAGCTTATCCGCATTGTCGTTCGAGTTGTTGATGAGGATGATCGCCCGCAGCCGGGTGCGTTGATTGAGCTATGGCAAGCAAACGCTGCAGGTAAGTACCAGCATCCAGTTGATCAGCGAAAAGCGCCAATCGATGGCAACTTCCGCTCCTGGGGCAGGGGCCTCGCTGATGATAAAGGCGAAGTGGTGTTCCTGACCATCCGCCCTGGCGCATACCCTGTTCCGAACACAGATGGCTGGTGGCGCCCTCCGCACATCCATGTCTCCGCCTATGGCTCAAGCTTCGTATCGCGATTGGTGACGCAGGTCTATTTCCCAGGTGATCCGTTGAATGACCTGGACGCTATTCTGCAAGGGGTACCAGATCCAAAGGCGCGCGAACGGTTGATGCTTGTCCCTGATGAAAGTGTTGGCCTGCACGAGGAAGCGCTCGGGTATCGCTTTGACTTGGTCCTGCGTGGAAGGGCGGCGACGCCCTTGGAGAACTAGGTCATGACGCGCATTCCAACCGCTTCACAGACCCTCGGGCCGTTCTATTCCTATGAGTTCATGCGGGATGATGATCCCGTCATTGCGACCACCAAAGCGGCTGGGCAGCATGTAACCCTCAAAGGCCGCTTAATGGACAAGAACGGTGGTCCCGTTCGTGAAGGGCTGATCGAAGTCTGGCAGGCAGATTCTGAAGGGCGATATGCTGGCCAGGATTCGGCGGCTGACCCAGAGGTTCGAGGGTTTGGGCGTTGCCTGACTGACATTGAAGGGAATTTCGCGTTTCAGACCATTATTCCAGGCGCGTCGTCCTCTGGTGGAAATAGCCTGCAAGCGCCGCACTTCGCCGTGAACGTATTTGCATCTGGCTTGATGCGTCACGTCACAACAAGGATCTATGCACCGGGCAGTGACATTGCTGACAGCTTTTTGGATGGCCTGCAAGACGCAGCGAAGGCGCTCATGTTGGCGCGATCCAGTCGTGGCGCTGATGGTCAGCAGGTACTTGAAGCCGATATTCGGTTGGGCGATGAGGGCGGCACGCCGTCATTTGAAGAATAGGTTGCCGCGCGACCTCTCGGCATTTGCTGTGCAAAAGCCTGCCGGTTTACTGAGAGAACGTGGGAGCCTCGGTCGTTCGCAGAGCGAACGCCGCTGGTGACCCCAACGGGACTCGAACCCGTGTTTTCGGCGTGAGAGGCCGACGTCCTAGACCGCTAGACGATGGGGCCGGTCAGGCGAGGCGTCCTTATGGCGGAAACCCGGAATGGGCGCAAGAGGAGCCGTAAATTGGCTCTTGAACGCGCGCCGGTATTAATACGGAAAAACTATGGTTACGTTCCGTTAACTATTCGGCGCTAGCGTCTCCTTAACTGGTTAGGGGTATAACATGTCGGTTCAGGCTATTGTGACCAAGACGCTAACTAAGACGATCCTCATTGTGGAGGATAACCCATTGAATATGAAGCTTTTCAATGATGTTTTAGAAAGCAGCGGTTACAGAACACTGAAAACAAACGATGGGCGCCAGGCAATCTCGATTGCCCGGGATGACCGCCCTGATCTGATTCTTATGGACATCCAGCTTCCGGAAGTGTCGGGACTGGAGGTGACGAAATGGATGAAGGATGACGAAACCTTGTGCGATATTCCAATTATCGCCGTGACTGCATTCGCCATGAAAGGCGATGAGGAACGTATCCGCCGAGGCGGGTGCGAGGGGTATATCTCGAAGCCGATTTCTGTCGCGACATTTTTGGAGACGGTCACCCAACATATCGGTTGATCGACTGGAGCCTGCTAATGACCGGCCGCGTCCTAGTTGTAGACGACATACCCATCAACCAACGCCTTTTGGCGGCACGGTTGACGGCCGAATATTATGAAGTGCGCTGCGCAGGCAGTGGCGCTGAAGCGCTTGAAATGATGGAAACCGAGCAGCCGGATGTCGTGCTGCTGGATGTAATGATGCCGGGTATGACCGGCTTTGAAGTCTGCGAGAAGATCAAAGAAAGCCCCGCTTTCGGCCATGTGCCTGTGGTTATGGTGACCGCACTCGATTCCATTGAAGACCGTGTGCGCGGCCTGGAAGCAGGCGCTGATGAATTCCTGTCCAAGCCTGTGAACGACGTGGCACTACTTACCCGTGTGCGTGCACTGACCCGCCTTAAGCGCATTCTGGACGAGCTCAAATTGCGTGAGGCCACTGAAGGCGAACTTGGCATCAAAGACTCTATCGCCGAAGTTTCAGGTGATGAGGCGACTTGGGTAGCGATTGACCTGCCTGCGAGCGATATTGAAGCTATGGAAGATGCTGCCCGGATATGCCGGAGCCGCTTAATCATAGCCGCTGATCAAGATGAAGCCGCGCAAATCATTGCCGCTGGCGATGCGGAACTGGTCGCTCTTGAAGTTTCCGGCCCGGTTGATGGTTTGCGTGTGTGCTCCCAATTGCGGGCGCGCCCGGATACCCGCCATGTTCCCATCCTGTTGATCGGTGATTCTTGGGAAACTGAAGCGCTTTATAAAGGCATGGAGCTTGGTGCCAGCGACTATGCGTTCCGCCCGGTTGACCATGCTGAAATGGTCGCGCGTATTCGCTTACAGATCACACGACATCGCTTCCATGAACGCCTTCGTGACCAACATCGCCAGAACCGCGATATGGCAACGCGTGACCCGCTGACGGGTGCTTTCAACCGTCGCTATTTCAACGATCATTTTGCCCGGTTGCTTCGTCATGGGGCAGAGCATAATCAACCTGTATCGTTGATATTGGCGGATATTGATCGGTTTAAGGCCGTCAATGATACCCACGGCCACCCTGCCGGTGATGCGGTCTTGAAGGATTTCGTCGTCCGCCTTGGCATCTGCACCCGCGCGACTGACTTGATCGCGCGTCTCGGCGGAGAAGAGTTTGCCGTTGTAGCGCCCGATGCTGAAGAGGGGATCGCCAGCCGGATTGCCGAACGCTTGCGCGCTTCAATTGCCGATGAGACGTTCGATATTGCCAGTGAAACTCAGCTCAAAATGACATCCTCATTCGGTGTCGCAACGGCAACGGCGAATGATAGTATGGAAACGTTGCTCGCACGGGCTGACGCGGCGCTCTATCAGGCCAAAACATCTGGCCGGGACCAAGTCGTATTTGCGGCTGAGTCCGAGGATGAGCCTGACCAAGTTTCTGCCTAACGCTTCTTGAATGAATTCCGTGTTCGCAGGCCCTTGCTCCAGGGGCCTGTTCGTCGTTGAATCTAGGCGAATCAAACATTCACGGGAGCGCTCCCAATGGGCATCGGCATTCTTCAGCATATCAATATCCGCACTGGCGACCTCGCCGGGACTGTGAAGTTCTGGGAGGAAGCGATTGGCTTGAAAGATGGCGACCGCCCCAACTTTCAATTCCCCGGCGCTTGGCTTTATTCAGGCGATGAGGCAGTGATGCACTTGATCGATGTTAATGGCATGGACGAAACCGCGCTGACCGAGACTGGCTGTATCGATCATGTTGCATTCGCTGCTGAAGGCTTTGAGACCTTCAAGACGCAGCTAAAGGCCCAGGGTTATGAGTTCGAGGAACGTATTGTTCCAGGCGGGCGGCTTTGGCAGCTGTTCGTGCGCGACCCGAACGGCGTGCTCTGCGAGCTGAATTTCGAGGCCGCCAAAGAAGCCGCCTAAGCGTTTCCGTACATTAGGACTTAGACACCATGGCCAAACGCCAGATGGCGCTTGTGGGATTTCTGCAAGCTCAAAATTGCTCGAACTATCCAGCGTCCTGGCGCCACCCAGAGTCTGCGACAGACTTTCTGAGGCCTGAGTATTATCAGCGGATTGCAAAGACGCTTGAGGCCGGTAAGTTCCATATGGCGTTCTTTGATGATCGCTTGGCTATGCCAGACCGGTATGGCGATAGTGCGGACGAGTCTATTCGTAACGGCGTGCGTGTTGTGAAACTGGATCCAATCCCGATCCTGGCAACCATGGGGGCGGTTACATCCCGCATTGGCCTGGGTGCCACTATGTCCACAACGTATTACGAGCCATTTCACGCAGCCCGACAGTTCTCAACCCTGGACCACATGACCAACGGCCGGGCTGCATGGAATGTCGTCACCTCACTGAATGATTCTGAGGCCGCGAACTTTGGCCAAGATGCGCTGCTTGGCCATGCAGAGCGCTATGAGCGAGCGGAAGAGTTTTTGGAGGTCGTCCACGGCCATTGGGATACATGGGCGGAAGACGCAATTGTTCTCGACAAGGCCAACGGTATTTTCGCAGATCCCTCGAAGGTAAAAGCGCTCAATCATGAGGGCGCTTATTTCAAGAGCCGTGGGCCTTTCACTGTGCCGCCAACGCCGCAAGGCCGCCCGGTCATCATCCAAGCCGGCCAAAGCGGGCGTGGTCAGCAGTTTGCTGTTAAGTGGGCAGAACTGATTTTCGCAATCTTCCCCAACCTGGAATATGCGCAGCGGGTGTATGGTGAGACCCAGGCACTGGCCGAGAAAACAGGCAGGGACCCAAATAGCTTCCGCCTCACGCCAGCTGCATATGCCATTGTTGGGGAAAGCCAGGCAGAGGCTGAAGACAAGGCCGGCATGATTGCTGAGCTACACCAACCGATTGATACGCTGGCCTTGTTGTCTGAAGCGCTCAACTATGACTTCGCCGCCAAGGACATGGACGATGCGTTTTCGTCAGATGAGCTAGAGGCGATCAGCGGCCTTCAGGCGATCCGGGATCGCGTGATCCGGCTGTCAGGCAAAGCCAACCCGACGGTCCGTGATTTCGTTGAACATTCCGCCCGTGGAACCTTGAAGGAAATGGCGCAGTTTGTTGGCACGGCTAAGCAGGTGGCAGACGGCATGGAAGAATGGTTCACAGGCAAAGGCTGCGACGGATTCGTGCTGGCCGCAACGCATATGCCGGGTGCCTATGAGGATTTCGTCAGCCACGTTGTCCCCGAGCTTCAACGGCGGGAACTCTACCATAAAGACTATGCAGGCCCAACGCTCCGGGAGAATTTAGGGCTTACTTAATGGCCCCATATCCGCCGCCACCTGGCAGCTTCAGAGTGATTGTCTGGCCGGGCTTAAGAACATGATCCGCGCGGGCATTGGCCGGTTCGCCGTCGATCAATACAGCGCCGCATGCACCTTCCTTGCCGCCCATAAGGCCATGGGCCGGGTGACGTAGGCGTTCTGCCATGAAGATGATGCCGAGATCGCCTGTGCCGGCATGCTCAAGTTCAATCTCCTGGCCTAGGCCACCCGTTTGCGCTCCAGCACCGCCTGATCCATCACGAAGTTGCTTACGGCCTACAAAAAACGGCGTGTTCCGTTCTGTTAGCTCGACCGGGACATTGGAGATATTGGACGGCCAGGAATAGCAACTCTGGCCGTCCGTTTCAGCCGTTGCACCTGATCCACCATTGAAGAACAGCGTGTTGGCGTAGGGTTTGCCGTCGTCCGTAACACCGGTCTGGATAATTGACCAAAGCGGAGAGCCAGAGGCAGCCATCACTTTATCGGGCAGTGCTTGCGCCAAGGCCCCGAAGATGGCGACAGGCAGGTAATGACCCGTTGCCATGCGACCGCCAACAGCCACCGGTCGTGTGGGGTTCACAATCGTGCCGGGCTCAGCCGTCACTTCAATGCAGCGGAATACGCCTTCATTGTTAGGCAGGTTCGGCAGGAATGCACATTTCAACGCATAGGATGTCATGGCAAACGTGTAGACGAGGGGGCAGTTGATCGCCCGGCCTACCTGATCACTGGTTCCAGTCCAATCCACATGCACACGGTCACCGGTAATCGTTACCGCGACCTGGTAGTGGAACGGTGCATCCATGCCATCCGTCTCGAAACCAAACTCATAACGGCCATCGGGTGCTTCTTTGAACGCGGCGCGCATGGCGGTTTCGCAACGGCCGTGGATTTCGGCGGCGAAGTCCTCAAGGGAGGTCAGCGCGTACTCGTCCATCAGCGCAGTTAGGCGTTGCTCCATCAGATCAAGTGCGGTGACTTGCGCCCAAATATCGCCTTCTGTTTGGTCTGGTGTGCGAACGGCTGCGCGCATGAGCTTGAAGAACGTTGCGTCTGGCTCACCATCCCGGATTAAGTGCATGGCCGGGATGGCGAAGCCTTCCTCAAACACTTCCCGGGCAACGACGGATCGGACCTTGCCGCCAATATCAGGCGCATGGGCGGTGGAGGCACAAAAAGCGACGATCTTGCCATCCCGGAAAACAGGTTTTGCAAGGGTGATGTCATTCAGATGCCCTGTACCCACCCACGGATCATTGCAAACGAGAAAATCGCCGGGGCGCATATCGTTAACACCAATGACATCCAGAAAGTGCTTCACGGTTACCGGTAAGCAGCCATTAAATGAGGGGATGCTTTCGGTGTTCTGGACGAGCGATGCGCCGGTTGCGTCTGTCAGCACACAGGCAAAATCATTGCTTTCATTCACTAACGTAGAGAACGAGACGCGCTGCAGTGTTTTTGCAGCTTCATCTGCGGCAGAAATCATGCGGCGCCAAAGGATTTCTAGGGTAACGGCATCAAATGCGGCTTTGGTCATTGGCTTTATCCTATCAATCCAGATCGACGACGATTTCGCCGCCTGCCGCAACGATGAAACGGGAGCGTTCGGGTGCTGCCAGTGTAGATTCTCGTTCCTCCACCAAGGCCGGACCATCAAATGCATCACCGGGGCGCAACGCATAGCGGTCATAAACAGGCGTCGTCCGGTAGGCTTTTTCGGCTGGGGACCATACACGTCGCTCGCCTTTCAGCTTCGGCGCATCCGTAGCTGCATTCGAGGCGTTCGTTGCGGCGACGCTAGCGTCGGCTGATGCTGCAATGCGGACATTGATAATTTCTACCGGTCCGGCGGGCGGGGTGCGTGTGAATTGGGCCAAGTACGCCTTCTCGAACGCGCCTTGCAAGCTTGTTGCTGAGTTGGCGTCATAGGGGCCTGGGGGCAGGTCCACTACAATCTCGAACGCCTGGCCGACATAGCGGACGTCCGCGCGCCGCTCGACCCTGGCGCTCTCTGCATTGAGCCCAGTTGCCGCGATGACGTGCCTGGCGTCGGCCTCCATGCGCGCGAAGGTTTGCTCAAATGCAGACCAGTCAAGCTGGTCCATGCGCTTGGCCACCGTCGCGACCCTGTCCACACGGGCGGGAGCGATCAGCAGGCCTATAGCGGAGGCAACGCCGGCGGATGCGGGGGAGATAATGCGCTTTAGGCCCAGCTTTCGCGCAACATCTGCACCATGTAGTGGCCCACCGCCGCCTGTTGCAAGCAAAGCGTATCGGCGTGGGTCTTTGCCGCGCTCTGCGATATGCACGCGAGCGGCAGATGCCATGGTTTCGTTCACGACGTCTCGAATGCCCTGTGCTATCTCTGCGCGACCAAGATTGGCAGACGCAGCAAGCTCGTCCAGCGAGGCTTCCGCTGCGGCCATGTCAATCTGCATGACACCACCTGCGAAACTCTCTGCATCCAGCAGGCCGAGCGCGAAGTTCGCATCAGTCACGGTCGGTGCCGTGCCACCTAGTCCATAGCAGGCAGGGCCGGGGTCTGATCCAGCACTATCCGGGCCGACTTTTAGAAGGCCGATTTCATCCAAGCGCGCGATAGAGCCACCGCCAGCACCAATCTCAATCAGTTCAATCGTTGAGGTGCGGATGGGCAATCCGCTGCCTTCAGCAAATCGTTTCTGCCGGGCAGCTTCAAAGTGATAGGCCACTTCTGGCTTGCCGTTATCTACGACAGCGAGCTTTGCCGTCGTTCCGCCCATATCAAACGCTAGAACGTCGCCGCCCGCCGCGTCACGTCCAAACCATGCCGCCGCGAGTGCACCAGCCGCAGGGCCAGACTCCAGCAATGCCACCGGCGCGCGCTTAGCCTCAACCAGATCTGAGAGGCCACCGTTTGAGAGCATCAACAACAGCGGTGCCTCGACGCCCGCCTTTTGTAACCCTGCCTGAATGCCATCCAGATAATCACGCGCAAGTGGCTTGATATAGGCGTTAGCGAGTGCGGTAGACGTCCGCTCATATTCCCGAATCTCAGGTGCTACGTCAGATGAGACACTGACAGCTAGTTCAGGATATGCAGCCTGGACAATGGCGGCAGCTTCTTGCTCATGAGCAGGATTGGCATAGGCATGCAAAAACGAAATGGCGACGGAAGTAACGCCTTCTGCGACCAGCGCGTCAGCAGCGACTCGAATGCTGCTAGCATCCAGCGGCGTTTTCACACTGCCGTCAAAGTTCATCCGTTCCTGTGCTTCAAGACGGCGCTCACGAGGGGCCAAGGGGAGCGGCTTCTGGATATGAATATCGTAAAGTTCGTATTTCCGCTCGCGCCCAATCTCCAGCACATCCCGGAAGCCTTCGGTGGCGATCAGTCCGGTCTCAGCGCCTTTGCGTTCGATCAGCGCATTGGTGAATAGCGTGGTAGCGTGCACAACGCGGCCAATTTCCGTCGCTGGCACGCCATCCTCATTGATCACCTCGGCCACGCCGGTTAGCACGGCGCGGGCAGGGTCATCATGTGTGGTCAGCAGTTTACGCGAGAACTGGTGGCCTTTCTCATGGTCTTGCACAACCACGTCGGTAAATGTGCCGCCAATATCTATGCCAAGAGAATAACGTGTCGCCATCAAGCAAACCTGAACTTCGGGATCGGAAGAACAGGCTAACGCCGCCATGCTGATGAGCCAAGCGGGTATACTCTGGACAAGCAGCCTCTATGCGCCTCACCATGCGGACAGAGACGACGAATTCATTCACAGGAATATCAAAGATGCAGATCGATTTGACTGGGCGCACGGCGCTGATCACTGGCGGATCCATGGGGCTCGGCCGGGCTATGGGCATGAAGATGGCGGCGGCTGGGGCAAATATCGTGCCTGTAGCACGGCGCCAGGAACCACTTGATGAAACGGTCAAACTAATCACGGGTGCTGGCGGTAATGCGCATGCAATTGCCTGTGACGTGACAGACCCGCGTGCGATAGAGGCCGCCTATGCTGAAGCGGTCAAAACCTATGGCAAGGTTGATATTCTGGTGAACAATGCAGGCTCCAGTCTGCGTGGCCCGTTCCTGGAAATGACGGATGAAGACTGGAAGAACGATCTGGAGCTAAAGCTTTTCGCCCAAATTCGCTTCTCACGCCTCGCATTCGCAGACATGAAAGAGCGTAACTGGGGCCGAATCATCAATATCCTAAATACAGGGGCAAAAGCACCGGCGGCAGAGGGTGCGCCAACGGCAGTGACGCGGGCGGCTGGGCTGGCACTTTCCAAAATTCTGGCGAACGAAGGCGCGCCACATAATATTCTGGTTAATGCGATGATGACCGGATTGATCGATAGCGATCAGCATGTTCGCAAGCACGCAGCAGATAATCGCGGCCTGAGTTATGATGAATTCAAGGTCGAGATGGCAGAGAAGGCGCGCATTCCGCTTGGCCGCATTGGCACATCGGAAGAGTTCGCCAATGTTGCCTGTTTTCTGGCGTCCGATGCGGCGGCTTACGTTACGGGCGTGGATATCAATGTTGACGGCGGCCGGTCACCGGTCACCTGATTAATCAAAGGGAGCAGGGCGATGGCTGAAGCTGCATTGGCTCAAGATATGAGTGAGGCTGAACTTGTTGAACTGGCGAAACGGGTGCTGCCTGCGGGCGGCTTCGGCAATGTCACCTATCCTCTGATCGTCGCGCGCGGGGAGGGCAGTCATGTCTGGGATGTGAGCGGGAACGAGTATATCGACTACCTGCTAGGCTCTGGCCCAATGATTGTTGGCCATGCGCACCCGGAAGTGCTGGCAGCCACGCAGCATTGCGTCACCCAAGGCACGACGTTCTTCGCGAATAATGCAGACGGTATACATCTGGCGGCTGAGATTGTGGAAGCGATGCCATCCGTCGAGCAGGTGCGGTTCGTCTCATCTGGATCTGAAGCTGATATGTACGCGATGCGCGTTGCGCGCGCTCATACGGGCCGGGACAAAATCCTGAAATTCGAAGGCGGTTATCATGGGATGAGCGACTTTGGCCTCATCAGCCTAGCGCCAAAACGGAAAAGCAATTTCCCAGTCGGCGTTCCAGATAGCCCAGGTATCCCAAAGAGCGTGCAGCAGGAAATGCTGGTAGCACCCTATAACGATCTTGCCATGGTCGAGAGCTTGGTGAAAGAGCACAAGGGTGAGATCGCGGCGATTTTGGCTGAGCCGTTCCAGCGCCTCATTCCGCCTCAACCTGGCTTCCTAGAGGGCCTTCGCCGGATCACGGAAGAGAACGACATTCTGCTGATTTTCGATGAAGTCGTCACAGGCTTCCGCTTCGCTTATGGCGGCGCGCAGCAATATTACGGCGTGATGCCGGATATCTGCACCATGGGCAAAGCCATTGGCGGTGGATTCCCGTTGGCCGCTATCGGGGGCAAGGCCGAGATTATGGCGAATTTCGATAAATCTGCCGTCGGTGAAGACAAGTTCATGGCGCAGATCGGCACGCTTTCGGGTAACCCAGTGGCCGCTGCCGCTGGCCGCAAGACGCTCGAAATCCTGAAACGCCCTGGCGCATTCGAGACATTGTTCGCCCGTGGTGAAGCGTTGATGGAAGGTTATAGAGACATCCTGAAGCGCCGCAATATCGAAGCCAAGGTCGTTGGCGATGCACCGATGTTCGATGTGATTTTTGCCAACCAGGAAGTGGTCGATTATCGCTCCTCCCTTGGTGATCCGGAGAAAGCCGCGAAGTACAATGCCGGCATGCGCAAACGCGGCATTCTGAAAAGTGAAAGCAAGCACTATATCGGCGTCTGCCATACGGAAGCAGATATCGAAACGACGATCCGGGCCTTTGATGAAAGCATGGCTGAGCTTTGATCGCTGATCTAAAGGCTGGCCTGTGACCCCGCCCGCTAATCTAAGCGAGCGGCGCGTTCTGATATGGATGTGTGTGCTGATTGCCATCAATCAGCTTGGGTTTGGCGCTATCGTGCCGACGATTTCGCTCTATGCGAAATCATTTGGCGTTTCGACGTTCCTCATCGGCATGGCCCTCGCGATCTACGGTTTTGCAAGGCTGTTTGGCGCGCCGTGTGCCGGGATGTTGTCCGATAGGCTTGGGCGTCGCCCAAGTTTGGCTTTAGGCGGTCTCGTGACAGCGCTGGGTAACGTCATCTGTGCGGTGGCAGATAGCTACCCTGAGTTCATGCTTGGCCGCTTTGTCGCTGGCGCAGGCGCTGGGCTCGTAATCACGACCGGCCAGATCATCCTGGCGGACATCACGACGCCCGCACGACGGGGCCGCGTTATATCAATCTACCAAGGCACATTCATCTTCGCAGTGGGTGTCGGCCCGCTTCCAGGCGGGCTGATCGCCGACAATTTCGGCCTATATGCTCCATTCGCTGCCTATGGCATCGCCGGAGTTGTCTGTGCGCTCTGCGCTTGGTTTGCTGTGGGTGAGACCCGTGATTTCGCTGCCAATCGGGACGGCAAACCCGCTCCGGATCGCGTGCCTTTCATGCAGCAATTGCGGATACTTGCAGCGAAGCGAGGCTACGTATTGATCTGCATTGTTTCCCTAATGAACGCCGTGGTGCGCACGGGCGGACTATTCAGCCTGATCCCATTGATCGGTGCGGTAAAGCTTGATTTGTCGTTGAGTGAGGTCGGGTTTGGGTTGGCACTTGGGAGCGGACTCGGCCTGCTTGCAGCCTATCCAGCGGGCGCTTTGGCGGATCGCTACGGGCGCAAAACGGTGATTGTGCCGACAACACTCATCACCGGCATATCCATGTGCTTGTTCGCATTTTCTGGCGGCTATCCATTGTTTCTTGCTGCATGTGTGGTCTGGGGTGTCGCCAGCGCAATTGGCGGTGCTGCACCATCGGCCTACGCGGCAGATTGCGCACCACCCGGCATGAACGCCGCCACTATGAGCACATTCCGTATGGTAGGGGATGTTGGGTATGTCGTTGGCCCACTGTCGCTTGGCTTGATTGCGGACTATGCGGGCACTGACATTGCTTTGCTTGTCGCGGCTGGTGGGATCATGCTGGCGGGAATGGTATTTGCGATCGCCGCGCAAGAAACATGGCGGGCACCGGCAAGTGAGACCGTAAAGACGGGATAGGGAGACGCCCAGCATGCGATTGATGGATATGGCTCGTGTTGTCCGCAGCAAGAATGCAGGGCCTCTGCATCTGACATTCGACATAATGTTAGAGACCGAAGCGGACTATGAACGTTGCCTGGCAGCACCTGGCTTACGGGCAGAACCTATCGCCAAAATCTACAGCGTTTCGGCCAACGCCGTTGTCATCACACCATACCCGACGGCGCTCGCCATGAAGATCACGCTGCCGCGCCATGAAGCCGCCGGTGCGCCCGGAGATCGGGACGTATACGGCGCGCAGCAACATGCGCCATTGTTGGAGATTGAAGTATGAGCGCCGTCGCCCGCCTGCGCGCACGTTTCGTGGCCAACCCTGACCAGCCGCTGAAATTGATCGGCGCGACGGGGCAGCTTGGCTACGGGGTGCCAGAGCCAGCGTTCACAACGGCACTGGCCCGGAAGCCGGACATGATCGGCGCTGACATGGGATCCACAGATATCGGGCCAACATTCCTAGGCGCCGGCGAGATGGCGACCGCAGGTGAGCAAACGCGGCGTGACCTGGAGAAGTTGTTGGTTGGCGCGCGGACCCACAATATCCCGCTGATCATTGGCAGCGCCGGTTCTGCAGGCGCTGCAGCGCACTTGGACGCGACGTTGGCGATAATCCGGGATATCGCAGCTGAGCATGGCCTGAGTTTCAAACTGGCCGTTATTCGTTCCGATATGGATCGCGATAGTGTGAGCGCTGCCGTTGATGCTGGACGCGTGCGCGGCATGGGCGTTCTACCGGATTTGACAGTAGAAGAAGTCCACGCCAGCTCAAACTTGGTTGGGCAGGCAGGGACAGAGGCGTTTATTCGTGCATTGGAGACTGAGCCAGACGTAATCATTGCTGGTCGCGCCTGCGATACGGGCATTTATGCCTGCATTCCGGAATGGCTGGGCTTTCCGACCGGGCTGACCGTCCATATGGCCAAAATCGTCGAATGCGCCTCACTGTGCTGCTTGCCAGGTGGTCGTGATCCGATTCTGGCGGTGCTGGATAAGCAAGGCTTTGTGCTGGAAAGTATGAACCCCGCACGGGCCGCAACGCCTATGTCTGTCGCTGCGCATAGTCTTTATGAGCAAGCGGACCCCCACAGGATTACAGAGCCTGAAGGTGCGGCACTGGTCGATACAGCGACCTACAGTGCTGTTGATGCCAGGCGCACCCGCGTCGAAGGTGCGCGCTGGGAGCCTGCGGAGCAGCTAACAATCAAGCTGGAGGGTGCGCGCTATCTGGGCGAACGAGCGGTTTTGCTTGCAGGATCAGCGGACCCGCGATTTATCCAGAATGTGAAAACTTTGCTGGAAGAAGTGAAAGGCGTTGTGCAGGATTTAGTGTGTGGTGCCGGCGTACCACCAGACTATGACTTGACCTTCCGCACGTATGGCTTGGATGCGGTATTTCCTTGGCCAGACCCGCCTGTGACACCGCTCCGTGAGATATTCATTCTGGGTGAGGTGATTGCGCCAACTAGAGATCGCGCGCTCGCCGTTACGAAATCAACGAAGCAATATCTGCTGCATCACGGCTTTCCAGGAAGGCTGTCCACTAGCGGCAACATTGCGTTTCCGTTTACGCCGCCAGAACTTGCGGCTGGCCCCGCTTACCGCTTCAACGCCTATCATCTGATGGAGGCAGACGATCTTGCAGCGCATTTCCCCGTGACAACGGAGCAGGTCGGCTAACGGGCTTGTTCGAAGCCGTTCAAGCTATCCCAATCAAATGTCACGCCTGTCCCTGGTTCATCCGGTGCCACTGCAAGACAGTTTTCGACCACTAGCGGTCGTGTCGTGTAGCGGTCAATCGGGAAGCTGTGGACTTCGAGCCAACCGGCATGTGGCTGTGCGGCTAGGAGGCTGACTTGCAACTCCTGCATGCCATGACTGCACACAGGAATGCCGTGCTGTTTCGCGAGGGTAGACACCTGAAGCCATCCAGTAATGCCACCACAATTTGAGGCGTCCGGCTGGATGAACGATAAGTTTGATTGGGCAAAAGCATATTCGAACTCATGGATCGTGTGCAGGTTTTCGCCCATGGCGAGCGGGCAGCCCGTCGCTGCAGCGATTTCAGCGTATCCAGCATAGTTATCTGGGATAATCGGCTCCTCGAACCAAAGAATATCCTGCTCCATGAACACGCGCGCCGCCGGGATGGCTTGTTCGACTGTTAGTGAATAATTGGCATCCACCATGAAAGCCACATCCGGGCCGATGAGCTTACGGACGGCGGCGCTGCGCTGTGCGTCCTCATCCAATTCCGGCTTTCCAACTTTGATTTTGACCGCGTTGAAGCCGTTATCCAGATAGCCCTGGATGTTTTTCAGCAAGCGTTCCTGGGTGAAATTTAGATCAATCCCGCCGCAATACGCCTTAGTCGTGCGTGAAGCGCCGCCAGCCATTTGCCAAAGGGGTTGTCCCCGAGCATGTCCGCGTAGATCCCAAAGTGCGATATCGACGGCTGAAATGGCGAAAGACGCAATCCCACCACGGGCGACATAGTGCACGTGCCACTGCATGGCTTCATACAGCGCTTCAACATCATCTGGCGCTTGGCCCATGAGGAACGGTGCCAAGTCGTGTTCAATCATTGCCGCGACAGCAAATCCGCCACGTCCACCAGTATAGCTGTAGCCCGTGCCAGACCGGCCATCATCTAAATGAACAGTGGCGGTAATCAGTTCAAAATGCGTGTGCGTGCCATGCTTCGCATCTGCCAAAGGTTCATCCAGCGGTACATGGAAAAGGCGCGTTTCAATATGGTCAATTTTAGCCATGGTGTTTCCTGTCTGGCGGTATCCGTAGTCTTCGAGACGTTATATTGACATCAAGCGCCTGTCCGGCGAGCGCCGGGTGTTGGCGGATCGTTGGGCGGCCCTGCAAAACACTGGGCTTTGGCCATCCACGTGTTTGCGTTCGGACCAGTAACAGTCAAGCCGACATCCTGGATATTCCGGGTTTGCGCAACCACTTGGCAGAAATCTGTAGCAGGGCCTTCTACGCGTTCACTGGGCGCTGATGTGTCGGCATTCCATTCCCAAACGGCACCGGAAGGTGCTGTCAGTCGGATATGCGGCGGTGGTCCCGGTGGGTCTTCGTTGCGATTCTTGAAGGTCCAGCCATAGGTAATGGCACCAAGATGTGCGATGGCGCGGATGCCGTCATGATCCTGGCGAACAACGCCCAGGAGGTCATAGATCGCCTGTGAATGGGACCAGGTCTCCATCAATCGCGCTGTGATGCTGGAGCGGGCGCTCATATCTGGGCCAACCCATTTTACGCGAAGTTTTGGGTCTGCCTCAGCATAGGCGGCGGCGGTTTTACCGGATGATTCGCGCCATGCGGCTGCGAGCGCACGTCCTTGTACTCCATCAACCCATCTCCGTTGGTAGGACAGCAGTGTTTCGCCGCCATCCTGCGCTTTCCGACGAACTGCCCGTGCTTCTGCATAGGCTTCTGGTTCCATCAGCGTTTGCCGGGCCGATGTGTCGCCCATATAGAGATGAGACATGATGTCGTTGATGGACCAGCCTTTGAACGCTGTTTCACGGGCAAAATCAGCATCGCTTAAGGGGGCGAGCAGAGTGGCGAGCGCAGCGCACTCGGCTTCGAAATCTTTGGCTTCAGCGATCATCGAGAACTCCATCAATAGACTATTGGCGCAAAGTTGATGGAAGTGTCGCCCGGAGGCCGCCAGTGATGCAAGCTGGCGTTTCCGGCAGCTGCGAGGCAGACTTAGGCGAATACATCATTAGGGGAGGGGCCGCTATGCCCATTGGTTTTCGTGTCCGCAAAAACACAGACAAAGTTTCGGCTGACCTAGTCGCAAAATATCAACATATGCCGGTCGCGAATGTGTCGGATAGCATGTCCCGTATGACCGCAGGTGGCTCACGGCTTCGGCCAATGCACGCATCTGGCCAACTTTCTGGCCCGGCGCTTACAGTGAAGACACGCCCTGGCGATAATTTGATGTTGCATAAGGCCATTGATATGGCTGAGCCGGGTGATGTTATCGTGTGTGATGGCGGTGGCGACCTTACCAATTCGCTGATGGGCGAGATCATGCTCTCACTTGCAATGTCGCGCGGTGTCGCCGGATTCGTGTTGGATGCTGCCATCCGGGACTTGGATGCATTCCAGAAACGAAACCTGCCGGTATTCGCAGCAGGCGTCAGCCATCGCGGCCCTTACAAAGATGGCCCCGGTGAAATCGGCTACGACATTGCCATTGATGGCATGGTCATACGGCCCGGCGATCTGATGATTGGCGATTGGGACGGCTGTCTTTGCGTTCCAAAAGCGGATGCCGCCGACGTATTGAAAGCCACAGAAGCGAAGAATGCGGCTGAAATTCAGCAGTTTGCAGATATCGACGCCGGCAAGGCGGACCGCGCATGGGTTGACGCGAGCCTAAAGCGGCTGGGTTGCAGCTTCGAGGACTAGAACTGCCTCAGGTGTTGAGGAAATTCAGCGGTAGGCCAGCTTTTGGCCAGGTGCATGAGACGAGCGTTCCCCCAAGCGAAAGGGTGATGAACGCCGTTTTCATGCCCGCACCACCGAAGCAAATATTGGTGGTGTAGGGATCAGGCATCGGCACATGATCGACGTTAGACCCATCTGGCGCGATTACGGTGATGCCACCGTCCATCAATGTTGCGACACAGATGTTTCCTGCTGCATCCACTGCCAAGCTGTCGAAATTCCGGAAGCCTGTCGTGCCGCCAACCAGCCAGCCGCCGTGGGGGGACGGCCATGCGCGTGGATTGATCTTGCCCGGGCTTTCAATATCGAACGCCCAGAGGCGGCCTGTTTGGGTTTCCGCTGCATAAACGGTCTTCTCATCTGGTGAGAGGCCGACGCCATTGGCTGTGATCAGCGGGAAGGCGACTTCAGTGATGTGGCTGCCGTCAATTGATGCGTAATAGAGGCCAGAGCGGTCCCAGTCCCGATCTCTCGTTTTGCCAAGGTCACTGAAATACATGCCGCCTTGGCGGTCAAATACGATGTCATTCGGGCCACAAAGCTTGTTGTCACCACAATGGGTGTAGAGGGTTTTGACTGCACCTGACTGCAAGTCCACCATGTCAATGGATCCACCTTTGTAGCTGTAGGCTTGGCGCACAGGACGTATACCGCTGTCATCCTTGTGGAACTCAAAGCCGCCATTATTGCAAATATAGATCGCACCATCCGGTCCGAGCGCAGCCCCATTTGGCCCACCTGGAACCTCGGCGACCACTTCAACTTTGCCATCAGGCGTGACGCGGGACAGCGTTTGCCGCTCGATCTCAACTAGAATGACTGAGCCATCTGGCATTGCGATTGGCCCTTCGGGAAAACGGAGGCCGGTCGCGATTGTCGTCAGCTTTGGAGTGTCGAGCGTTGCCATTTCATCTGGTCCTTATCTGAGGCCGAGGCCGCGAGCGATGATGCCGCGCAGCACCTCGCGGGTGCCGCCTTGGATGGTGAGCTTAGGGGCGATGTGCGTTGCGTAACGCATCACCTCCTCGTAGGCCGTGTCATTCGGTGAGGGCGCGCGCACGCCGTCGGGTGCTATCAGGCGCATGCGGTTTGGCAGCGCCTGCTCCCAGTTGGTGCCAAGGTCTTTGACGACCGCAGCCTCTGTCATTGGCGTTTCACCAGCCTGCAACATACCAGCCACCGAGGCTGACATGCGGCGGAGCGTCATCAAATGTGCAACATCCCGGCCAATGGTTTCGGCTGTCCGGTCGTTCGGGTTTGGGCCTGAAACGCGGATACCAGCGTTAAGCGCAAAGATGGTCTCAAGCCAGCGGTCGGGGCCGGAACGTTCATAGGCAAGTTCATCTGTCGCCTGTTTCCAGGCTTCATCTTGGCGTCCAATGACATGTTCATCAGGCACGAAGGCGTCGTCGAAATGGACTTCGTTGAAGTCATGATGGCCAGCGAGATTGATGATTGGGCGCACGGTTATGCCGGGCGTGTCCATCTTGATGAGGAATTGCGTCAGGCCGTGGCGGCGATTGTCTTCTGTTGGTTGTGAGGTGCGGATCAGGCCAATCATATATTGGGTGCGATGGGCGTTTGATGTCCAAATCTTGGTGCCCGTTACTTTGTAGCCGCCGTCTACCTTCTTTGCGCGCGTTGAAGCCGCAAACAGGTCTGAGCCAGAGTTTGGTTCTGATAGGCCGATGCAGAAATAGGTCTCGCCGCGAACGATCTCGGGGATCAGCCTCCGTTTGACTGACTCTGCGCCAAACTTCAACAAGACGGGTCCAGATTGCCGGTCTGCAACCCAATGCGCGCGAACAGGCGCGCCATGGGCCAAAAATTCTTCCGTCAGCACATAACGCTCGATCTGGCTGCGGCCATGCCCGCCATATTCCTTTGGCCAGGTCAGCCCAATCCAGCCTTTTGCGCCAACCTTTCGGCTGAATTCTGGATTGAAGTTGGAAGCCATATCGCCAGAACCAGGTGTGAAGGTTCCAGTGTCTATCTCTGCACGCAGGAAGCTGCGTACTTCCTGCCGTAGCGCTTCAGCTTCAGGCGGGAACTGCATAGGATCAAAGCGAAATGTATGAGACATGCGTTTGCTCCTATTTGGCCCGGCCAGCAGAGAATCCAGCAAAAAACGACGTTAGGTTTGGGCCAAGCCCTTCGCAATTGTAGCCACCCTCCTGCACCAATAGTGTCGGCAGGCCGAGCCCGGCGATGCGCTCAGCAACTTTGCCAAAACCGCCAGTTGTCACTTTCAGATATCCAATCGGATCATGCTCATAAGCATCAAACCCTAGGCTGACTAAAAGGGCGCCTGGTTGATGCTCCTGGATAGCGTCGAAGGCCTTATCCAAAGAACCCATAAATACATCGTTGCCGCTGTTCTGGGCCATAGGGAAATTGGCTGTCTTTCCGGCACCAGCGCCTTCGCCGGTTTCATCTTTGTAGCCTGCGAAGAACGGGAAATAGTCTGATGGGTCGCCGTGGAGCGACGCAAACAGCACATCGCCCCGGTCGTAGAAAATGCCTTGGGTTCCGTTACCGTGGTGAACATCGATATCTAGGATCGCAAGTTTGTCCCATTTGCCGCGCATGTGCTGTGCGGCGATAGCGATATTGTTCAGATAGCAGAATCCGCCAGCCAAATCCTGAAACGCATGATGCCCGGGTGGGCGGCAAAGCGCATAAGCTTCTGAAGCGCCGGCCATTACGGCGTCAGCAGCAGTCAGGGCTATATCCGCAGATACTTTGGCCGCTCCCCATGTACCTTCGGCGATGGGTGCGGAGTTCGTGGCCATGTAATAACCAGCCTGCCCCATGATGCTGGTCGGCTTGCCGGTCATCCTACGGTTCGGTTGCGCGTAAGGGTGCACATATGGCGTTGGGTCAGGCAAGGCTTGCCAGCGCGTCCATGCGGACTCCAAGAACGCCAAATATTCTTTGTCGTGGATGGCTTTAATGGGGGCCATGCCGTGGGCTGTGGGGGCCTGCAGGTCGTGGCCACCAGCCTTTGCTGCCGCTAAGAGTTCTTCAGCACGGCGTGCGATCTCCACATGGGGAACGTGGCGTCCACGGCTGATAATTTCTGCCGGTTGATGTTGTAGATGGGCGTCGTCATGCACGACCAGCATGGGGCAAATCCTATGTTCGTGTTCAAGCTATATCGTAGGTGCCGATATCTAGGCTGGCAACGCCGGGCAGGGGCGGCTATATCCTGAGTTATGCCAATAAAAACCACCGAAATAGACGTGTGGGTGTTCGATCTCGATAACACCCTTTACAACCCGCGCCGGTCTGACCTAATGCCGCAAATGCATGTGCGCATGCAGGAATTCATCATGGAGGAGTTCGGTGTTGATCTAGCGGAAGCAGATCGCCGCCGCCAATTCTATTTTGAAGAATATGGAACAACCCTGCGTGGCCTGATGGACCACCATCAGATGGACCCCGAGAAATTTCTACCCTATTGCCACGAGCTTGATCTATCAGAGATGCACCATGACGTGCCGCTAGACCAAGCCTTAGCCGCTTTGCCGGGACGAAAAGTGATCTACACCAATGCGACGCGGCTTCACGCAGCGAATGTGCTTGGCCGACTTGGGATCACGCACCATTTCGAAGATATGTTCGATATTGCGGATGCGGACTATATGCCGAAACCGCATCAATCCTCATATGACACATTCCTGAAGCGGCATGACGTTGACCCAAAACGCGCGGTTATGTTCGAGGATACTGCGAAGAATTTGAAGCCTGCGTCTGATCTTGGCATGCGCACAGTGTGGCTCCGCAACGATCGGCCTGGCGCACAGCCGGGCGATGATGACGAAAGCCACATTCATCACCGCGCAGATGAACTTTCGGACTTCTTGAACGAAGTTCTAGCGGCATAGCGTCCTCTGCTCTGCCTGTGCTGTAATCCATCCCGAGCAATTTGATCCGGGAGGCATGGATGGACGTTTCAGGTAAGGTCGCAGTGGTTACGGGCGCTAGTGGCGGTATAGGGTTTGCACTTTCAAAGGCTTTGATAGCCGCGGGCGCCAAGGGTGTCGCCATGGCGGACCTGAACGCAGACAAACTTCAGACTTCAGCCAAAGAAATAGGCGGCCTTGCTGTCCCAACCGATGTTACGGATGAGGCGGCCATTCAGGCCTTGGTCGTAAAGACTGAGGCTGAGTTGGGGCCCGTTGATCTTTTTATCTCTAATGCTGGCATTAGCCCCAAACCAATCCGAGATGACAATGCCCATTGGGATCAGCAGTGGCGCGTTCATGTGATGGCGCATTTGTTTGCCGCGCGAGCAGTCGCACCGGGTATGGCGGCAAGGGGCGGAGGCAAACTGGTAAATGTAGCGTCTGCCGCCGGTATTCTGATGCAGATGAATTCAGCCGTATATACAGCGACCAAACATGGCGCTGTTGGGTTGGCGGAATGGTTGGCTGTGGAATGGGGACCAAAGGGCGTTGGCGTATCCGTAGTCTGCCCCCTTCGTGTGGCGACCCCTATGACAGATGGGATGCCAGATACTGGCACCGTCCGGGATGGGGTGATGACGGCGGATACGGCGGCAGAGGTGATCCTCGAAGGCATCGCCGACGATCGCTTTATGATCTATACGCACCCGCCTGCAGGCACGTATTGGGCCAAAAAAGCATCTGATCCAGAGCGTTGGATCAAAGGCATGACATCACTCAAGCAGAAGATCGCACCTAAGGCAGATTGATCGCCTAGGCCGCGCTTACCCGGCAGAGTAGAGACTTCAAGTTCGTTTGCTCTGAGATAGGGCAGCGTTGATGTTTGTCGGTTAGGTCATTAACTGGCCGCCAGGGGTTGAACGGTTGCCGTTCGCCCCAGCCGATGGGCATGAAGATAGCGCGTTCGCGGATGCCATTGGTGATCCAGGCGCGTGCGTCTGCCTTACCGTGGGATGTTTCGACCGTAACGCGGTCGCCATCATCAATCCCAAGGCGTTTGGCGGTGGCGGGATGCATCTGCGCGTATAAGTCCGGCCACATTTCCTGCGCTTGCCATGAATAATGCGTCCAGGAATGGAAGTGCGGGGCAGGTGCGCGGCCAGTGACAAGTTCCATGTCATAGCCTTGGGCGCGGAGATTGGCGGCGGGCTGGGCCTCGCTGGCATCAACAATACGTGCGCGGGAGGCATAGGCGGCACCGTTCAAGAACGGGCTTTTAATGCCTTCAGTCCAGTCGGGGTCCAGCATTTCCAGATGCGCCATATCGAACAGGCTTTCGCCCTCGCTATAGAATTCCGGCAGGGCGGATAGGCCATAGCTTCTGAACTTGGCATCCATTTCCTCCGTGAAGAATTCAAGCTTGCCACTGGGGGAAGGGAAACGATGGCCTTCTGGTTTGCCGGGCGCAGTCGTGCCTTCCAGATAGAGCGTATTGATTTCTTCGGCTTCCTCTGTCGCGACAGGGAAACGGACCCAGCGATAGGGCCTGGAATGCAGGCGTTTTTGGGTGACGCCGCGCATCTGCACATGATCAATCATGGCTTCATCCCAGAACTTCGCTGAGTCTTTCCACTCCTCTTTCAGCACATCATCGAAGCCAAAACGTTTTCCAAGCTCGATCCAAATCCATCCATCCGGTTTGGCGACACCTGGCGGCTCGATCATGCGGTCTATCCACACGACGCGGCGATCTTCGCAGGCGCGGCCAACCTCGCCTTTCTCGATGCCAGTGGCGGCAGGCAGAACGTAGTCGGCATAAGCGCTGGTTTCATTCGGGAAGATGTCGATGTGGACCAGAAGATCAAGTGCGTTCAATCCATCCCGCGTCTCCGTCTGGTCGGGCCAGAGTGACATGGGATTGTTGCAGGCAATGAGTGCCTTTAGGGCGTAGGGCTGGCTGGTGCGCATGGCGTCGACCCAACCCGTGGGGCTGGTGCGGACGCGGGGCTTATTCAGCGGCGCGATCCTGCCCTCCGGCGCATTGGCTTCAGCAGGAACAGATGCCGACATGTTGAAATAGGCACCACCCCGTCGACCCCAATTGCCCGTAATGGCCGCTACAAACATGATCGCACGGTTGGATTGGACCGAATTCACGTGCTGGTTCAAGCCCCGGCTTCCGAAGATGACGCAGCCATCGGCGCGGGCGATTTCTTCCGCCAGCCGCTTGATGTCCTCAGCGGGAAGATCGGTTATCGGGGCTGCCCATTCTGGCGAATACCCGCTCGCAAAAATGAAATCGCGCCATTCTTCCCAGCCAAGCACCCATTCTTCGCAAAACTTTGCGTCGTGGAGGTTCTCGGAAAATATGTGATGTGCGATGGCGAGGGACAGGGCCATGTCGCCGCCGGGCCGGATCGGCAAATGCCAATCCGCCTTGGAGGCTGTGACTGTCATACGTGGATCAATGGCGATCAATCTAGCGCGGTTTATCAGCCGCCAGTCATTGATCATGCCGAAGTGGACAGGGCGCGTTTCCGCCTGATTGTCGCCCATATAGACGTAGAGCTCGGCCGAGCCCATGTCGCCTTCAGTATAGCTATTGCCACTGCCGCCAGCGCCTTGAACCATGTTGTAGGCGATGTTCTTGCCGAAGGAGCAATAGGGCTCCGTAGTTTCAAAATTCGGCGTGCCCCAAAGTTGGCGGAACAGGCGGATATAACCCTTATTGGTCAAAGTGCCCGTACGCGTACCTGAGAATATCGCCAAGGCTTCTGGCCCAAAGTCATCCCGGATCGCGCCAAGCTTTTCCGCGATCTCATCCAGCGCCTGTTCCCAGGAAATTGGCTCGAACTTATTCTCGCCGCGCTCACCGACGCGCTTTAGCGGCTGGGTCAGCCGGTCCTTGGAATTATAGAGTTGCAGCGAGAACTGAGACTTCGGGCAGACACGGCCTTCCAGCATGGGGTCAGATTCATTGCCGGTTACCTTGACCAGCCTATCATCCTTGAAGTGAAAGTTGGTCGTGCAGGCATTGAAGCAGATATTGCACCCGCCTGGCTCAATCCTATCGGCCAATCGCTCCTCACGGGGCAGGCCGAAGGGAAAGGCGGTTGCTGTTTCAGGGTCCGGCTCGCCGTCATCAGATACGGCTGGCGTTGATTGCTCAAAAACGTCAAAGGCGGATGCGTCGCGGATAATACGATCTAGGTAAATGGTCGCTGGTGCCAAAAGATACGGATCGTTGTCGATGGCAGTGCGGCCATCAGCTTCGGCGCCTGCCAACATAGGGTCGCGCTCGCCAAACGTAATCGCTTTGCCGGGGCAAACGCTGGCACATGCGGTTGTTGCTGCACCCTCTGCCCGTCGGTCATGACATAGGTCACATTTGACCGCGTGATGCCCGCCAGCGTCATAGCCCATCGCGCCGTATGGGCAGGCGGCGACGCATTCACCGCAACCAACACAGCTTTCTTCAATGATCGATACGATGCCGGTTTCTGCGTCTTTGCGGATGGCTTTAGGTTCAACCGGGCAGGCGCGGAGGCATGCTGGACGCTCGCAGTGCTGGCAGGCCAGCTTCAGGAAGTCCAAGGTTGGGCCATTGTCGCCGCCAAGCCAGACGACGCGGTTTCGCCGTTCGCCAGGGCCGAGGCCATGCTCGGCTTTGCAGGCGGCCTCACAGCTTTTACAGCCAATGCAGCGTTCCAGATCGATCATCAGGGCTAGGCGTGACATGACGCTCAAAAATCCCATGCTGCGAAGTGAAGCCAATAGATATCGCCGCCGTCTGCAGCGTATCCTGCGAACAGCATAACGATGATGATGTGCGCCAGCAGCCCGCCAACGAATGCCAGCGCTGCCAATCGATGTAGAAGCCGCCAGCGTGCCTGGATCTGCGGTAAGCCGGCGGCAGCACCGATAATGCGGCTTTCTTCTGCGGCAAGCTTCGTATAGCTGAGTGTTAGGATCGGGGCGCTTAACCAATGTCGGAATTGCGGTGAGAAGAGAGCCTCATGCGCACTCGGATCAAGCTTGGCCAGCAATGCCTGCTTCTGCTCAATGAGGGCGGCGAGCCGTGCCCGTACCGCTGGATTCGGTTTTTCGAAGCCCGCGCGCTTTTCACCGAAAGTCCGCGCCATCATCCGCGCACCTTGTAGCCTGGACCAGACACCGAGGCCGATGAGCAGCAGCAGAAGCACAAACAGCGTGGCTGGCGGTTTTAGCAGCCCGCTAGCGCCGTGGGCTAAGACAAGCCCTGTGCCGATGCTGGCGAGCCAGATGTGAGACCTAAATCCGGCTTTCCCCGGCCGCCCGCGCCGCTTTGCCAGCACAGCGACAAACGATCCGACTAGGCAAACCGAGCCAATGGCAGCGGCAGCCTGAAGCAGCGGTCCGCCGGGCAAGCCCCATATACCTGATAGGCTCGCCGTAATAATGATCGCGAAAATGCTAACACTGAAAGCGCCAGCGAGGATGCTAATCAGCGAGCGGTTTGAGAGGTCTGTTGAGGCAACGCCTTGCTGGCTTGGTTTAGCCGTCACCGGGGCGTGTCGCCCTTAATCGTCACACGATGCATGCGGCGACGCTTGCCTGGGTAGTCGTTCACAGCAAAATGCTGGGTCGCTCTGTTGTCCCAAACTGCAATTGCACCGGGCGTCCAGCGAAAGCGGCAGGTGAATTCTGGTCGGGTGATATGGTCACAGAGGAAGTCGATCAGCGGCTTGCTTTCAGCTTCCGTCATCGTATCGAAAGAGGCCGTGTGGGAGCGGTTGAGGTAGAGTGATTTCCGGCCCGTCTCTGGATGTGTGCGCACAATTGGATGACGGGATTCGTACCCTGTCGCCGCTTGGTCGGTTTCTTTCATGCCATCCAGCTTCGCCATCGCCGCTGCCCGGCCGCCAGCATAGCCATGTTCGGAGCAGTTCACGCCTTTCAGGTCGCCAAGCATGGACTTCATGCCGTCAGATAACGCTTCATAGGCGGCAGCCGCATTGGCGAAAAGTGTGTCGCCACCAGCCTTTGGCGTTTCCAGCGCATAGAGCACAGTGCCGAGCGCAGGTTGCTCCATGTAGGAGGTATCTGAATGCCAACTGCCGCCAAAGTTCTTGGCGTCGCCTTGAGCTTTCAGAATTTCGATGACCTCAGGCGTATCAGGTAGGCCTTCGATGAAGGGATAAATATCAGGTTCGCCGAAAAGGCTGGCAAAACGGACTTGATCATTCGGCGTTAGTTTTTGGTCCCGGAAAAAGATAACCTTGTGATCCAGGAAGGCATCCCGGACAGCGGCGGCATCGCTGTTCGACAGTTCACTGCTTAGATCAACGCCTTTGATCTCGGCACCAAGTGCGCCCGCAATAGCCTCTACCTGCATCGGATCTAGTCCTTGTTCTTAGCGACGATTGGCTTCTTCAAAGAGCGCCATATTCTTCGCAACATCATAGGTCTGTTCGGTCAGGTTTTCTGGCTCCCATTCAGACCGATGTTCTGCGAAGAAATCACCGCCATAAACGTGAATGGCACCCGTCAGCTTATCCAGCGGGTTTGTGACGGAGTGAATGATGTCTGCGCCCAGCGGAGCGACATCGCCGACACCAAGCGTTTTAGCGCCAGCGGCTTCCAGGCCGCAGGGGCCTTCGTCCAAGCGTCGCCAGAAAATGTTGTCTTCACGGCCCGTGTAGATGCCGATCACAGCCCACATATTATGGTTATGCGGCATCAGCGTCATGCGCTTGCCCCAAACTAAATTCAGAATTGTGAGGTCCGGGCGGTGGCAGATCTTGTTGACGCCTGCGGCTACTGGTTCGCCGATAGTGTTTAACAACGCGGTCGGATCAGAGACGACACGCTCCACAATTGGGCGGACTGTTTTGTGCGTGGGGTCAGCTTTTACAGCTGCGGCGCAATCATCGATGAAGCGGTCCATATCAAACATTCGGACATCCTTTCAGGCTGGGCATGCAATGTTGGGATAAAAGTCTCACAGATGACTGATAGCCGTCAATTCGTCCGCCGTACGCTGCGTGGTCTCTACTGCGGCATGGTCCGATAGTAGTGCCAGAGCAGGATAGCCGCCGCTCCCCGCCAGGGTCGCCACTCTTCCGCGATGGCGGATGCTTCCTTGAAACTCGGTTTTTCCGCCAGCCCGCGAATCCGTCCAGCCGCTGCAACAAGTGCTATGTCTGCGGCGGGCCATACATCCGGCCGGCCAAGGGCAAAGATCAAGTAGACCTCTGCCGTCCATCGACCAATGCCGCGGAGTGCTGTCAGCGTTTCAATAGCTTCCTCATCTGGCATGCGGGCTATCGCGTCAAAATTCAGCGCGCCGGAGACTTCGGCCTCTGCCAAACCAATGGCGTATCCTGTTTTACGGCCAGAAAAACCGATAGAGCGAGCGCCATCATAGCCAAGCTCAAGGAATGCAGTGGCTGTAACCGGTGCGCCTGTTTTTGCTTCAATCCTGGCCCATACTGTCCGTGCGGCAGCGGCTGATATTTGTTGAGCGCATACAGCCCGCAAAAGGGTTGGAAATCCTGGATCACGCAACGCAATGGGTGGCGGTCCGGCTTCTTTCACGATAGCAGCCATTCCAGGATCGCTTGCAGTCAGTGCCCGGACACCTTTGCGAAAGCGCCGGACAGCACCTTCGGGCGATATTGCTCTAACTGTTTTTGTAACCATCAGGCGCAGTCTGGCCTCTAAAGGCCCATACCGTCCATACGGCGGCGACGAATAATAGTAGCGCCGTAGCCTGATGCAGGGCGGCCAAGGGTATCCAGACGACGGAAAGCAGCGTCGTGATCCCAAGGCCGACCTGAACGATAGCGAGAAGCGCCATAACGTTTGGCGCTTGGCGATGTCGGCTTTGAAGCACACTAACCCTAGCCTGAAGCCACAGCGTGATGATCAGAATGGTTGTTAGAACAGCGGCCCAGCGGTGATTGAACTGGATAGCGCCAATGCTCTCAAGACTATTACGCCACCAAGGGGTCAGCGCAGCGTAATCCGGTGGCAAAAGGCGGCCATCCATGAGTGGGAAGGTATTATAGATCATTCCGGCATTCGTCCCGGCTACGAACGCACCGAGGATGATGACAAAGAACAATGCAGCGAGAACGACCCAACTCATGCGGCGCAGACCCTTTGGGGCTGCATCTACCGTGCGGGGGAAAAGGAAATCTAAGGCGGTCCATACGAGAGCGCCTGCAATAATGAACGCCATGCCAAGATGGATAGCCAAACGGAAATGGCTGACGTCAGGCCTGTCGACGAGGCCTGATTTCACCATCCACCAGCCAATAACGCCTTGGCTGCCACCAAGGGCCAATAGCAAAATCATTCTGGCTCGCAGACCGTTGGGAATCCAGCCTTTGATCCAAAAGAATGCTAACGGCGCTGCATAAGCGATGCCAATCAACCGGCCCCAGAACCGGTGAATATATTCCCACCAAAATATCTGCTTGAACTCTGCCAACGACATGCCGCTGTTGATCTTCTGGTATTCTGGGGATGTTTGGTAAAGTGCAAATACTCTAGCCCATTCCCCGTCACTGAATGGCGGTAGCGCGCCGATAAGTGGACGCCATTCGACCATTGAGAGACCAGACTCGGTCAAGCGCGTCACACCGCCAATCACTGTCATGGCACCAACCATTGCAGCCACAACAAGCAGCCAGAGACCGACGGCACGTGCATGCGGCGAAAGATGGAGTGGGATTGGGTGACCGTTCATGTTGCTGAGATAGCGCTATCCGCCGCCTCCGCCGACGCGTCCCGTCGCCGCAAGCTGCCGCACTTCGTTGTAGATCAGCGTGGCCGGCAAGGTTTGCTCGGGGTCTGCCAATGCTTTGAGGTAGTTAACATGGATCAACCGAAGTTGAACCGGGATCTGACACCCCAATATAAGTCCGATAGCAAATCGATGCTGTCCGCCAGGTAGGCGGTATTGCGTGCCGTCCGCACCAATTGCGATTCCAATTCTGCGTTGGGGAGGGTCCTCACCATGTCCTGAAGCTTGATCGGAAAATTCATCTGGACTGAGCAAGCCATGTTTTTCAATCGAGTGGTATAACGCTTTGAAGCGATTGAAATAATCTTCGATTCTTTCAATACTATCAAGGCGTCCGATATTGCGCCAGGTCGCGTCTCCAGCCTCAAGTCTTTGTCTGTAATTTGCGTAACTTTCAATTTCGGCGAAGCGAAAATTTGCGTCAATCAGCATTCGCGCTTCTTGGACGATTGAATCATCTTCCGTGTTGATCAGAACCTTGCTCCAATCATGGGCACCGACGAACCAATTATCTACACGCACAATTTTGCCGGTGCCTTGGACCCATCCCCGAAGAATTTTGTTGATCGAATTCGCTTGGACGGTGAAGTCAAGTTTTGGCCCGAAAGCCGATACGGCATAGGGCAAAGGCACGCGAAATTCAGGCTCAGCCGTTCGCATTGCTCGGGCCAGCATCCAGTTCAAATGTCGTTCAGACGCAATCAGTCCAGCGCAGGCCTTATGGAACCGATTGTGGAGAAAATGCTCAGCAGTTGCAGAAAAAGGGATGAGCCTCGGCGGAGCAAATTTTAGCGTCTGCATCTCACATATCCCTGCCATCGCTTTTCAAGCTACGCGAAGCCGAGGGTTGAGCAAAGCTATGAATAAGCCCAATTCGGCTCCTGCTAATTCTTTCTATGCTTTCTTTGCCTGTTTCAAGGGGTTATCAATCAATCCTTCAGGCTCAATATCAATCTGCATGTTTTCTAAGAATCCGGCGATCATGTTGTAAAACCCAATCACCATCAGCAATTCCGTCTTCTCGCGATGACTGAATGCGGCCTCCATCGCTGCAAAGGTTTCATCCTTTACGCGGACATTGGCTAGCACTTCATCCGTTACCCGAATGGCCAGCTTTTCGCGGTCTGTAAAGGCATCGGAGGTTTCACCTTCGGGTACAGCTTCGATCTGTGCATCCGTCATGCCGCAATCGCGCCCGACGATCTTGTGTTGATGCACTTCGTAGGTTGATCCGGTGACATGCCCAACCCGCAGGATCACGATCTCTCGCAGAACAGGGTCAAGTACGCCTTTGAACAAAAGGGCGTTTCCAAGCCGCATGAATGGGCGAACGGCGGTCTCGGCATGCGCCATCATGTGGAAGACATTTACCATCGGATCAATCCGCCGCATGAAGGCGCCAACCTCCGGATCCAAGGTGTCTAGGTCAGGGTATGGGATGCGGGCCATTGGGTTTTCCTTCAGCTATGCGTTTTGCGCAAAGAATGTAGTCAAAAACGTCTATTCTAATGTGAGGCGGCGCAATCTATTTCTGTGTCATCGGCTTCGGGAAATCTTTCCCAGGCCAAAGAAACAAGGATATCATGATCATGCGTCGCGACATCAGCATCTCAAGCCTCTCCGCCATCGCAGTTGTGTATTTCGGCCTGATCGCTGGCTATATGGCGTTCGGCATTGAAGAAACCAGCCGCCTCTTGATTGGCTAAACTTCAATTATGGACCGTAGCGACGGTGTCGGACCGCTCGCCAGCTTGGCGATGTCTGGCGCTGGGCGCTGAAGGTCAGTTGTACGCGCGAAGGCTTGCTCCAGTGCATGGGCGGCACCTAGCACGAACGCATCGTCTTTCGCCGCGCCGACGATCTGAAGCCCAAATGGCATGCCCTTTTCGTCCAGCCCGCAAGGAATAGTCGCCGCGGGGCAGGTCGTTAAGGTAATGCCGTAGGTAGGTGCCAGCCAGGAATAGTAGGTCTCCAGTGGCTCACCGTTCATTTCCTCTAAGTACCAAGTTGACCAGGGGAATGGTGAGATTGGCACGGTCGGGCCGATCAGCAGGTCGAATTCTTGGAAGAAATTTTCCGTCCGGCGATACAGGTTGGTGTGCTCTACATCGGCCTTCGCGACATCGGCCAGGCTCATTGCGGCACCTTGCTCATAGTTGGCGAGCACGTTTGGCCCGAGCAGGCTCTTGTCCCGCTCATAGGTTTCTTTGTGGCTCGCGACAAAGCTGAGCGCGCGGAGAACGCCGAATATGCCGTCCGCATCGCCTAAATCTGGCGCTGCCTCGCTGCATTCGTTGAAATAGCCCTTGATGGTGGCGACCTTCTTTTTGAACGTTTCGGCATAGGCGCTATCGATCTTTGCGAAGCCAAAATCTGTGGTCCACGCGACGCGCAGCCCGCCAAGATCCAGCGGTTGCGGAGACTGCAGCATCATCGGATCAACGGCTGTTGCAAGAGGGTCGCGCGGATCATCGGCGGCTTGTTCTGCCAGAAGCATGCAGATATCTTCGATGTTTCGGCCCATAGGGCCTGAGACGCTAAGCGGCGACCAGCCGAGGTTGCGTTTCATGGTCGGCACGAGACCGGGCGTTGGCCTAAAGCCTGAAACACCGCAATAAGCAGCAGGAATACGCAGGCTTCCGCCCATGTCAGACCCTGTTGCCAACGGCGTCATACCGCAGGCCAATGCTGCAGCGGAGCCGCCGGAAGAACCGCCAGCATTTAGGTCCGGATTGAACGGATTGCCCGTGGCACCCCAAACTGGGTTCCGTGTATTGGCTCCAGCACCAAATTCCGGCGTGTTGCTTTTGCAGAATACAATGCCGCCCGCGTTCTTCACCCGGCCAACCATGACCGAGTCATGGTCTGGCACGAAATCTTTGAACTGTGGCGAGCCGTAGGTGGTGCGTAGGCCATCCGTCTCGTCCAGGTCCTTCACGGCGACCGGGAGGCCATGGAGTGTTGGTAGATCATCGCCGCGTAACACGGTGCGTTCTGCTTCAACGGCTTGAACACGTGCCCGATCAAAATCCCGTTCGCATATGGCGTTGACGGCAGGGTCGACCGCTTCGATCCGCTCAACGCAGGCTTCAAGCAATTCAACGGGTGAGATTTCCTTACTGCCAATGCGCTGACGCGCTTCTTTGGCAGTGAGGTCTGTAAGGTTGGCTTTGGCCATGGGGTGATCTCTCCGAACGAAACGATATTAAATGAGGCGGCTGCGGGCTTGCGCTTCAACGGCGGCGACTGCTGTCATGTTGAGCACCGTGCGGGCGGTCGCAGCTGGCGTCAACACATGTGCCGGTTCAGCAGCACCCAGCAGGATTGGGCCCACATGCAGTCCTTCGCCAGCGGCTTTGACAAGATTGAATGCGATATTTGCTGCATCCAGCGTTGGCATAATCAGAAGGTTGGCAGACCCTGTGAGCGATGAGTTGGGGAAGACCCGGCGACGAATTACTTCATCAAGTGCTGCATCAGCGTGCATTTCGCCATCGACTTCAAAGTCAGGCTCTAGGTCCTTAATTTTCGCCAAAGCCTCACGCATTTTGAGTGCTGAGAGAGAATCACGACCGCCGAAGTTTGAGTGCGAAACTAGGGCGACCTTAGGCGTCATGCCGAACCGACCGATTTCACCTGCTGCCAGCATAGTCATGCGCACAATATCATCTGCCGTTGGGTCGGATTGAACATATGTATCGCAGATGAAGTAGGCGCCGGTTGGCAGGATTAGCCCGCTCAGCGCTGCAAGTTGGCGCACACCAGGCGCATGGCCAATCACAAACTCAACCTCGTGCAGGTTAGCCGCATAATCCCCAGCTAGTCCGCAGATCATCGCATCCGCGTCGCCGCGTTTTACTGCTGTAGCAGCGATCGCTGTCGTATTGGTACGGATGATGGTTCGAGCGGCGTCTGGCGTGACACCGCGTCGACCCATAAGGCTATGATATGTTTCCCAATATTGCCGATACCGGTCATCTTGTTCCGGGTTGATGATGTCATAGTCTACATCCTTAGCCAGCCTGAGACCCAGCCGTTCAATCCGTACTTCAACCACAGGCGGGCGGCCAATCAGGATCGGTCGGGCGATGCCTTCATCAACTGCGGCCTGTGCGGCGCGGAGCACGCGTTCATCTTCGCCATCTGCAAAAATAACGCGCTTAACGTCTTCGCGTGCGCGCTCAAACACTGGCTTCATCATCAAGCCAGAGCGGAATACGAAGGTATCCAGCCTTTGGCGGTAGGCCTTGAAGTCTGTGATTGGCCGCGTGGCGACGCCGCTCTCAACGGCGGCCTTTGCGACTGCTGGCGCGATCTCCAAGATTAGCCTGGGGTCGAACGGTCGCGGGATGATGTAATTTTGACCGAACGACAACGCTTCCCCGCCATAGGCCCGCTGGGCATCTTCGGATTGCTCCTGCATCGCGAGGCCGGCGATAGCCTCAACGGCAGCAAGCTTCATGCTTTCATTAATTTCTGTCGCACGGACATCCAGCGCGCCCCGGAAAATGAAG
Source organism: Alphaproteobacteria bacterium (assembly GCA_040263875.1). Lineage (GTDB taxonomy): Bacteria > Pseudomonadota > Alphaproteobacteria > Bin95 > Bin95 > VMCJ01. The sequence goes on along the minus strand of JBDQJI010000003.1, from coordinate 21,645 downwards.
GGGAAGCAGAGGACGTTATTGACCTGGTTTGGATAGTCAGACCGGCCTGTGGCGATAATCGCGTCTGGCCTGACGGCGCGGGCCTCGTCTGGATCGATCTCAGGATTCGGGTTGGCGAGCGCGAGAATGAGCGGGTCCGGTGCCATATCTCGCACCATATCCGGCTTTAAAACGCCCGCTGCGGAGAGCCCCATGAAAATGTCCGCGCCTGGGATAACCTCTGCGAGTGAGCGCTTGTCGGTTGGCTGCGCATATGCAGCCTTCCATTCATCCATTTCCTGCTGGCGACCCTCAAACACCACGCCCGCGATGTCTGTTACCCAAATATTCTCACGGCGCAGACCAAGTGCGCAGAGCAGGTTCAAACAGGCAATAGATGCGGCCCCAGCGCCAGAGGCGACGAGCTTCACATTCGCGGGGTCTTTCTTGACGAGGCGCATGGCGTTCAAGACTGCTGCCGCCACGATAATCGCTGTGCCATGTTGATCGTCATGGAGCACTGGAATGTTCATGCGGCTGCGTAATTCTTTTTCAATTATAAAGCATTCTGGCGCTTTTATGTCTTCAAGGTTGATGCCACCGAACGTGGGTTCTAGGGCGGCCACCACATCGCAGAACCGTTCTGGGTCCAATGCATCCACCTCAATATCAAACACGTCGATCCCAGCGAACTTCTTGAATAAAACAGCCTTACCTTCCATCACAGGCTTGGAGGCCAGCGGCCCAATTGCGCCAAGGCCCAGGACTGCTGTGCCGTTGGTAATCACGCCGACCAAGTTACCGCGCGCTGTCAGTGCAGCCGCTTCTGCCGGGTCCTCGAAGATGGCTTCACACGCTGCCGCAACGCCGGGCGAATACGCCAGAGCCAGATCACGCTGGGTGCCGAGCGGCTTTGTCGCTTGAATGGCCAATTTACCGGCCGGTTCACGACGATGATAGGCCAGGGCGGCGTCACGAATGTTTTCGGGCAAGGGGGGGGTGCTCCAGGCAGTGTGTTCCGGCTTAGGCTGACCATATGCGCCTCTAACAGCGTTCGAAAGCAATTGTTTCACAAGGCGGAGTGGGGCGGTATGATGTCCCAACACAGAAGATTGGAGTTCTCGAATGCCCCGACTGCCATCTGACTACGGCGGACAGCCCGCAGGCGCCATTGATCAAAGCGAATATACGCCGACGGATTTCGATAAGCGCGTGGACGCCATGCGCATTCTCATGGGCGAGATTGATCCGGCCATGTCGTCAGATGTTTCCCGTCGGACGCAGGAAGAACTGCCGCAGAATTTGTATGATAATAGTCCTTATTATGGGCGCTGGCTGCTTGGCCTCCACAAGACCTTGGTTGAGCGCGGCCACCTGACTGCGGATGAGGTCAAAGACCGGGTCGCATCAATAAAGGGCGATTGAGAGGGAACTCTCTAGGTCCAAAAGGCTTTTCCAGACTATCCTTATGCCGCCGAAGGGCTTTTGAAGCATGCTTGAATTACTTTCCAACCCCAATGTCTGGTTGAGCTTTGCGACGCTCGCCGCGTTGGAAGTCGTTCTTGGCATTGATAATTTAGTGTTCATTTCCATCGTTGCGGACAAACTGCCAAAGGAGCAGCAAGCCCGTGCGCGCCAAATCGGGCTGATGGCGGCGCTTGGCATGCGGGTGTTGATGTTGCTTGGCATCACTTGGATTGTCGGGCTAACGGCACCTGTATTCACGTTATCGGGCTTTGAGGCGTCTTGGCGCGATATTATCCTGCTCGGCGGTGGTATTTTCCTTCTGGTCAAAGGCACGCTTGAAATTCACCACACCGTCGAAGGTGGCGACGACCACGGAGGGCCTAAGAAGGCGTCAGCGACATTCTTAATGGCTGTGGGCCAGATCATGGTGCTGGATTTGGTCTTTTCGCTTGATTCAATTATCACCGCCGTCGGCATGACGGATCAGATCGAAGTGATGATCGCTGCTGTGGTGTTCGCGATTTTGGTCATGCTGTTTGCAGCCAGCCCGGTTAGCGCTTTCATTCACAAGCACCCGACAACAAAAATGCTGGCGTTGTCGTTCCTGCTGCTGATCGGCATGTCGCTCGTCGCGGATGGACTGCATTTCCATATCCCGCGCGAATATCTCTACTTCGCCATCGCCTTCTCAATTATCGTTGAAGGCCTGAACCTGCTTGCTAAAACGTCCATGCGCCGGAAGGCGGAAGCGCGGGCGAATAGTGACCAGTAGCAGCTACTGCCTACTGCAGCATCCAGTGGCCTGCCGCACAGAAGCGACAGACACACTGATGCTATTCCGAGGCCTTTTCTTTAGCCTTTAGCAGCGTAGGGTGGGGGCTGGAAGTAGCGTGGGATCTTGCCGATCTTGGTCATGTCCACCTCGAGCAGTGTCGGGCCGTCATGGTCAATAGCCGCTTTGAGCCGCGGACCCATCTCGGCTTCCGATTCGACCCGGAAATAAGGCAGGTCGGCAAGGGCGGCTAGGCCTTTCAGATCCGGCCCAATCGGGTCCGCAAAGTAGTGTCGCCCGCCATAGAGCGTGTCCTGGATGTCTTTGATGACGCCGTAGCCGCCGTCGTTGAAAATCACGATTGCGACGTCTGGCTTTTCCTGGGTCGCGGTCCAAAGCTCGGTCATGTTGAGGTAGAACCCGCCATCGCCGGTGATCGCAACTGTCTTCGCACCGCCAGCGCCGAACGCAGCGCCGATGCCAAACTGGAAGCCGGGGCCGATGGCAGCGCCGACGGGATAGATGTTCTGTTCAGGCTTATCCAGCTTCAACAACCGATTGCCCCAGGTCGTATTGCTCATGGTGACATCGCGCACCCAGTAGCAATCGTCTGGCATGGCTTCGCGGAAGATTTCTGGGAAGTTCAAATATGGGCCGAGGTGCTTGCGATAGTTGGCTTCCGTTTCTTCGCGACATGTCGCTAGATCACTTGCCCAGTTATCAGCCACTTGGAGTTTGCCTTCAAGCCTATCAGCAAGTTCGTTCAGTGCGGCTTCAGCATCCCCAATGTGGAAATGCTCGACGGCATATGTCCGCCCACAGGCACTTGGATCAACGTCAATCTGCGCGCGTCGAGCGGGCAACTTCAAGCCAAGGTCTTTTGTTTCATGGCCGCGCACACGCCCGCCCGCGATCAGCATGAAATCCACAGTCTCGTAGAATTTCTCTACTTCCGGCGTCGCTTGGAATGCGCCCAGTGTCATCGGGTGTGTTTCAGGAATGACCGCCCGGCCATTCACGGACGTCACAACGCCAAAGCCCATATCGACAAGCCGCTGGACTGCTGCACCCGCATAGCGTGCACCAGCACCGCACCAAAGCATCGGACGTTTGGCGCTCGCCGCCATATCTGCCAAAGCATCTAAGCTGCCTGCATCGCCAGCGTCGCCCGCGGGCGGGACGATAACTAGATTTTCCAGCATAGCCGGGCGCTCGATCTTTGAGCGTTGCACATCAATTGGTATCTCGATGGAGACAGGGCCCATTGGTGGGGTCAGCGCTTCTCTAGCGGCTTTCATCAGCACGCCAAGCGCCATTTCCGGGGCGCGGATGCGGTATGCGGTTTTGCTGGTGCTTTTAAGCATGCCGAGCTGGTCCATCACGTCATGGACAGCGCCTTGTTCCTTATCGAGATTTGCGGTCGCCGTCTGACCGGTCAGATGTAGCACTGGGGAGGCGGCGAATCGTGCTTCGACTAGTGCGCCCGGAGCGTTGGCGGCACCCGGACCTGTCGAGGTGATGAAGCAGCCAAGGCTCTTGCGTGCCCGGGCGTAAGCATCAGCCATATGGCCAGCACCCATTTCGCCGCGAGAGCCAACGACGCGGATTGCGTTCCGGCGGCCAAGGCCGTCCATCATTGGAATGTTGTGCACGGATACGACGCCAAACACCGTATCGACGCCCGCCGCCTGCAAAAATTCGGCGACAAGATCGCCAACGTTATAGTCACTCATAGAGTTGTCCTTAGCTGTATTCCGGCGGATCGCCGATGTCTGATCTGAATGCTAGCATGAAGGATCAGGGGAATGGGAAGAGCGCTATGTCTGCTATTACGGACCGAAGATTGATCCTGCTGGACGAGGTGGACAATGTCATGGTCGTTGCGGCGACACTGCGGGCGGATGAGGTGGTGAGGATTGAGGGCGAGGATGTCTCAATGCACCGCCGTATCGGCGTTGGCCACAAATTGGCACGGCGTTCGATCGCTGTCGGGGAAACTGTGCTGAAATATGGGGCGCCCATTGGCAGCATGACAGAGGCTGCTGCGGTAGGCGCTCACGTTCATGTTCATAATATGAAAAGCGACTACATCCCAACCTACACTCATGACAATCAGGCAGACTTCACAGGAGCATCCTCATGACCCAGAGCTGGCAGGGATGGGCGCGACAGGATGGACGCAAGGGCGTTCGGAATCTTGTTGCCGTTGTCTATCTGGTTGAATGCGCTCGGCATGTGGCGGAAGCGGTGGCTGCACCCTGGCGAGATCCGCTTTCCGGCGGGTCTGGGGATGTGCAGGCGATGGGGTTCCCTGGCTGCTACCCAAGTGCCTATGGCCATCTGATGTTAGAGCGGCTGCTGACGCACCCAAATGTCGGCGCAGTGCTGCTCGTTTCGCTTGGATGTGAAGGCTTTGACAAGCGACGGTTGGTGGGCGCGGTTGAGGCGTCGGGGCGACCTGTCGAAGTGCTTACCATTCAGGATGCTGGCGGAACGCGCGCAGCCGTTGAAGCGGGCAGGGCTTATGTTGAGCGGATACGGGCCGAAATTGACAATGGACCAAGGGTCGAGATGACACCGGCGGATTTGATTGTCGGTACGATCTGTGGCGGGTCTGACGGAACAAGCGGCATTACAGGAAACCCAGCCGCTGGACGGGCATTTGATCGCCTGATCGAAGCCGGCGCTGCGTGTATTTTTGAGGAAACCGGCGAGCTGATTGGCTGCGAACGCCACATGGCCGCCCGCGCCGCGACGCCAGAGCTCGGTCGCGAGGTTGAAGGCGCTGTCCACAAAGCTGCGCGCTACTATGAGACGCTTGGCCATGCCAGTTTCGCCGCCGGGAATGCCGATGGTGGGCTCACGACAATCGAAGAAAAAAGCATGGGTGCCTACGCAAAAAGCGGACGTTCTGAAATTGTGGGTTTGTTGAAGCCCGGCGATATTCCACCAATCGGCGGGCTTTATCTGCTGGATGTCGTGCCGGATGGGGAAGTGCGGTTCGGCTTTCCAAATATCAACGATAATGCGGAGATCGCGGAACTGATCGCGTGCGGCGCGCACATGGTGCTGTTCGTCACAGGGCGCGGCTCCGTCGTCGGCTCAGCCTGCGCGCCGGTGATTAAGATCTGTGCAAATCCCGAAACCTATGCCCGCATGGCAGACGATATGGACATTGACGCAGGTCGCATCCTGAAAGGCGAAGCGGATTTAGACCAAGTCGGCCAGGAAATCCTGGATGCAATCTTCGAGACCGCAGCGGGCGGGCAAACGCGTTCAGAAGCCCTTGGCCATCAGGAATTCATTCTGACGTATAAGAGCTTCGAGCCCATCGGCCCAGCCTGCTTGCCAACACGGTAGCAAAGTAAGCTGACTGCCTACTCCGCCGCCTGCGCCAAGTTCGCCGCTTTTGGATCAGCGAATGCGGCAAGGAGGCGTTGTTCTTCGGCCTTTGCTTTTTCAATATGCTCGATCTTCACGTGGCCGTAGCCGCGGATCTGTTCGGGTACGTTGAGGAGGGCGACGGCGAAGGCGTGATTTTCAGGCGTTAGCGCCGCTGTCACTTTATCAATCGTCCTTGCATATTCACTGATCAGAGCGCGCTCCTGCTTGCGCTCGTCTGTCCGCCCAAATACGTCGAACATCGTGCCGCGCAGGAATTTGAGCTTGGCGAGGCGGTGGAACCACTTCTCCATGCCGGGGCCGTATTCCTTCTTGATCTGCTCGCCAGTCACGGGATCGGTCTTGGATGTAATAGGCGGCGCCAAATTGAACCGAAGTTCAAAGTCGCCCTCGAATTGCGCTTCAAGCCGCTTGCGGAAGTCTGGCTCTGCGTAAAGCCGGGCGACTTCATATTCATCCTTGAAGGCCATCAGCTTGTGCGCGTATTTAGCGGCTGCCATCGCCAAGCCGGACTTGCCGGGTGTCTTCGCTTCTTCGGCTTCCCGAACTTTCGCCACCAGCTTCTCATAGCGTTTGGCGTAGCGGCGGTTTTGGTACTTGGTCAGTTCCTCAACGCGGTGGGCGATGGTTTCATCCAGGTTCATTGGCTTGGCACGCTCGACTTTCGGACCTGCCGCCGCTTCGACTTTCGACAAGTCATAGGCTGCTGTGCGGCCCCACTGGAAGGCGCGCTTGTTCATTTCCAGTGCTACGCCGTTCAGTTCAATCGCGCGCAGGATTGCTTCTGACGAAAGCGGGATCAGGCCTTTTTGCCAAGCAAAGCCCATCATAAAGAGATTGGTTGCAATGCTATCGCCCATCAATTTGGTGGCGAGATCGGTTCCGTCTACGAAATGCGTGCCGCCGGGTCCTGTCGCACCTTCGATGCGCTGCATCAATTCATCCGTTGGGAACTGGAAGTCAGGGTCACGGGTGAAATCGCCTGTAAACTGACGATAGGTGTTGATGACCGCCTTACTGACGCCGTGTTCAAGCTTAGCGACGCTATCCGGCTGTGCGGACGTCACCATATCGCAGCCAAGCAATAAGCTAGCGCCGCCCATGGCGATCCGTGTCGCGTGGAGTTCTTCAGGCGAATTGGCGATGCGGAGGTGGGACCATACGGCACCACCTTTCTGCGCTAGTCCGGCCATATCCATGACCGTAGCCGCCTTATGTTCCAGGTGTGCGGCCATGGAAAGGACCGCGTTCACTGTAACCACGCCGGTACCGCCAATGCCCGTCAGCAGGATGCCGTAAGGCTTATCGAGGTTCGGCAGGTCTGGTGCTGGAAGTACGCTTTGCGGATCATCTGCAACGGGTGCCGCCTTGCGGGGCTCACCATTTAGAACCGTAACGAAGGACGGGCAGAAGCCATCCATGCAGGAATAATCTTTGTTGCATGAGGACTGGTCTATCCGCCGTTTCCGGCCAAATTCCGTTTCGACGGGTGCCACTGAAACGCAGTTGGATTTAACGCCGCAATCGCCGCAACCTTCGCAAACGCGTTCGTTGATGAACGCGCGCTTGGCAGGATTCGGGAACGTGCCTCGTTTCCGCCGCCGCCGTTTTTCAGCGGCACAGGTCTGGTCATAAATCATGACAGTCAGGCCCGGTGTTTCACGCAAGTCTTTCTGCACAGCCATCAACGCGCGGCGGTGATGAACCTTAACGCCCGGTGGGAACAGCGACATATCGGGATATTTATCAGGCTCGTCCGTTACGATAACGACGCGTTTCGCACCTTCAGCGTGGACCTGCCGCGCAACCTCATCAACGGTCATGCCGCCTTCATGGGGCTGGCCGCCAGTCATCGCGACCGCATCATTGTAGAGGATCTTATAGGTGATATTGACGCCAGACGCCGCTGCTTGCCGGATGGCTAGAACACCGGAGTGATTGTAAGTACCGTCGCCGATATTCTGGAAAATATGGTTGGTTTCCACGAACTGTGCCTGGCCAACCCAGTTCACGCCCTCAGCACCCATATGAGTGAATCCGGATGTATCGCGGTCCATCCACATCGCCATATAGTGGCACCCAATGCCAGCACCAGCGCGGCTGCCTTCAGGCACTTTGGTGGAGGTATTATGAGGGCAGCCGGAGCAGAAATACGGCGTGCGAGACATTGTCGGCGGCTGGTTGCCGGATGCATGCACGGCCATCCGGTCATAGCGGGAGAGGGCGTCTTCAATCCGCTGCGTGCCTTCTTGATCAAGCCCAGTGATTTTGAGACGCTCTGCAAGCGCATTGGCGATCATGGCAGGCGTCAACTCAGCATAAGGCTGGAACAGCGTCTGGCCGTTTTCATCCTGCTTACCGATGATGCGGGGGCGCTTATCCGCATCGATGCCATACATCGCTTCTTTAAGCTGCGCCTCAATCAGGCTGCGCTTTTCTTCAACAACCATGACCAAGTCGATGCCTTCGCAGAATGCGCGCGCACCCTCTGTTTCGAGCGGCCATGGCATAGCGACTTTGTACAGCGACACACCAAGACGGCCGGCTTCTTTCTCGTCCAGCCCAAGCTCATCAAGCGCTTGACGGACATCCAGATACGCTTTGCCTGTCGTGATGATACCAATCCGGCGTTCCGGGCCGCTGAAGATCACGCGGTCCAGGCGGTTGGCCTTGGCGTATTCCAAAACGGCAGGCAGCTTGTAGCGGTGCAGCTGTTCTTCCAATGCCAGCATTTCAATGATGATCTGGCGGTTATTCAAGCCTTCTGGCGGCATTTCAATTTGCGGCAGAATGGGCTGAACGCGCTCTGGTGAAAAATCAACTACTGCTGATGAATCAACGGTTTCGCCAATGGCCTTAAAGCCAACCCACATGCCTGAGAAGCGGGACATTGCGAAGCCGTGCAGGCCGAAGTCTAGAAATTCCTGAACGCCAGCTGGTGAGATGACCGGCATCATCGCATCAACGAATGCGAACTCGCTTTGATGTGCGACGGTAGAGGATTTCGCCATGTGGTCATCGCCAGCGAGCGCGATCACGCCGCCGTGCTTGGCAGACCCAGCTTGGTTTGCGTGCTTGAAGACATCGCCCGACCGGTCAACGCCAGGGCCCTTGCCGTACCAAATGCCGAAAACGCCGTCATACTTTGCGTCGCCGGAATGCTCGATCTGCTGTGCGCCCCAGATCGCCGTCGCCGCCAAGTCTTCATTCAGACCGGCGCGGAAGGTGATGTGGTTTTCTTCGAGGTGTTTGCGAGCCTGCCAGAGTTGCTGGTCGTAAGCGCCTAGCGGGGAGCCGCGATACCCGGAAATATACCCGGCTGTGTTCAGGCCAGCCGCGATATCGCGTTGGCGCTGCATAAGCGGGATACGCACAAGTGCTTGCGTGCCAGTGATGAACGCGCGGCCGCGCTCCAGCGTATATTTGTCGTCGAGTGATACGTCGCGCAGCTGCATGGGTTTGCTCCGGCGAAAGGAAGAATCTGCTACCGGGGACTATAGCTGAATTAAAGCAGAGTTGTAGAGGCCGCTGTTCACTTGGCTTGCAGCAGCCCTAATCGCTTGGCGACCCGCCTTGGGCTGCTGATTCGCTCAAGGCCGGCCCTGTCTCGGGCGCACATGATAACGGCGGCTTTTGCGTCCAAGCCATCGGCACCGCCATTGCCAGTGAAATCCAAGCCGCCAAGTGCGAAGGCGCAAAGGTCACCGAGCCCATCAACCTTCGCTACGAACCCGCTCGCTAGATTACCTGTTTGGGGCAGGGGGACTGGGCGGGTATGCGCGGATGGTGCGCCATCGTCATCGGTGAATGTCTTGCCGAGTTCTTTGGAGAACGCGACCGGCGACAAAGTTGGTTCAGCAGCTCTCTGGTTCAAACGGCCACGCTTGGCGCGGGTGAGCACAATAATGCTGTTCTTATTCGAAAGCTTGGGAACCTTCACGGGGGCTACTTCTGCGGGATCGCCACCGAGTTTTGCTGATGCGCCGCCAATCGCGGTCGCTCCCAATGCCAATGCTACACAAAATGCAGCCGTTGTCTTTCCCAGCACTGCGGGGTTCATTGAACTTTCTCCGCACCGTTCGGTAATGCGCTGACCCGAATTTCTGGCGGTGTCAGCGTGCTGACAGGATCGCAAAGGATCAGCCGCGCCATGGCGACGATGGCATCGGAATCTGCAGTTTCGGTATAGCCTGCAATAGCGAAATCGCAGGATTTTCCGCCAGCCTCGACGCGAGCAACAAACCCGGTCGCGCGACGTCCTTCAGGCTGCAATGCCATGGGCGCAGCATAGGCGATGATGCTTTCCTCGCCCATATGGAACCGCCGACGGACTTCGCGTTCGAATGCAGAGACATCGCGTGCAGCGATTGTCCGAGTTGGCTTCAGTGGTGCCTTGGGATCCCGAAGCACCCCGACAGCGCCTTTGCGGCCAGTGAGCTTAGCGGCTTCTTCCACTAGGCCATCGCGGCGGCGCTGGATGGTAAGTTCTTTGATTGGCAGGGACATTTGCTCAATCCACATGGCGTCCTGCATGGGCGCCATCTGGGGAACAAGCTCGGCTCTGTTTGCGGCCCGAACGGAGTAAGCGACGACGACCGAGAGTGAGACAATCGCAGCCATAGCGATAACGTTGAAGCGATGCATCTTGCGTAAGGCCTTCTGCCTGCTTTGCTTAACATCGTATTAACGCCATGCTGGGGCTTTTTGGGCATGTTCGCAATGGCAATTCAGCGTTGCGCCATGGGGATTAATCCTTCAGCGCGGCGTTAATCATGTTGCCCCCGGTTGACCCGTCGGCAGTGCAGAACTACCAACCGCAGGATCAACCTCATCTGGAGCCTTGTCCCGCCATGAAGAACCCTGCTGCTGAAGCTGCCCGCGCCTGGCCGTTTGAAGAAGCGCGTAAGCTCGTCAAACGGCTAGAGAAACGGGACAATACGAAGGGCTATGCGTTGTTCGAAACCGGCTACGGTCCTTCAGGCCTTCCGCATATCGGCACCTTCGGCGAGGTGGCGCGGACATCCATGGTGCGCCGGGCATTTCAGGAACTCTCTGATGTTCCTAGCAAACTGATCGCATTTTCGGACGATATGGATGGCCTGCGCCGGGTACCGGATAACGTGCCGAACAAGGAGATGCTGGAAAAGCACCTGAATAAGCCGCTAACCGAGGTGCCGGATCCATTCGGCACGCATTCCAGCTTTGGTGCGCACAATAACGCTCGCCTGCAAGCGTTCCTGGATACGTTTGGCTTTGATTACGAATTCAAATCCTCAACGGAAGCCTACAAAGCTGGCGAATTTGACGAAGCGCTCTTGGCGATGATGCATCGCTTCGATGCTGTCATGAAAGTTATCCTGCCAACGCTGGGGCCAGACCGGTGCGCAACCTATTGCCCATTCCTGCCGATTTCCCCATCAACTGGTGAAGTGCTGCAGGTTCCAGCAGAAGAAATTCGCGTTGATGCCGGAACAATGGTCTACCGCGACCCAGCCACGGATAAACTTGTTGAAACGCCCGTCACCGGCGGCCATTGCAAGCTGCAGTGGAAGGCGGATTGGGCCATGCGCTGGCGGGCGTTGGATGTTGATTATGAGATGTCCGGCAAGGACTTAATCGACAGCGTAAAGCTTTCGTCCCGGATTTGCCGTATCCTCGACGGTGAGCCGCCTGAGGGCTTCACCTACGAATTGTTCCTGGATAACGAAGGCGGCAAAATTTCTAAGTCCAAGGGGAATGGGCTTTCCGTTGAAGATTGGCTGAAATACGCGCCGCCGGAAAGTCTGGCGTTATTTATGTTCCAGAAGCCGAAAGCAGCGAAGCGGCTATATTTCGATGTAATCCCACGCGCTGTCGATGAATACCGCCAGCACTTGGCCAAAATCTCTGAATTGGAAGCAGATAAGCTGTTGGAAAGCCCCGCATGGCACATCCATGCAGGTGCCGCGCCAGAGCCTGAAGGCGATTTCTCCTACTCGCTGCTGTTGAACCTAGCGGCAGTCTGTAACGCAGAGGAGAAGGCGACGTTGTGGGGGTTCATCGGGCGATATCAGCCGGACCTGGCGCCAGAAACGGCGCCAATGCTGGATGATCTCGTTGGTTATGCGCTCGCGTATTATCGGGACTTCGTGAAACCGGAAAAAACATACCGCGCACCGTCTGATGCCGAACGCGCCGCCATGCAGGATATGCGGGACCGATTGGCCGCGGCGGAAGAGAAAGACGCCAGCGCCCTCCAGAACATTGTCTACGATGTGGGCAAGACCCATGGCTTTGAGAACCTGCGTGCGTGGTTTCAGGCCCTTTATGAAGTTCTGCTTGGCCAATCGTCAGGCCCGCGCATGGGATCATTCATTGCGCTTTACGGCGTTGATGAAACCATCGCACTGATGGATCAGGCGCTTAGCGGAGAGGGCCTTGCTGCGGGCGGGTGACAAGCGCGCTGAATTCGGCATTATTGGCTGTAGCGTGGTTTAGCTGAGGAGATTGCACATGCCTATCAAACTGACAAACGCCCAAGTCGAAGAATATAACGAGAAGGGCTATATCGTCGTTGAAGGTGTGCTCTCGCCAGAGAAACTCGCGAAGTTGCGGGAAGAGACAGACAAGATTATCGCGGCTGCATCCTCCGTTACGGAGAACAATGAGCTGTATGATCTTGAAGACAGCCACAACGCATCAAATCCGCGCGTCCGCCGTATCAAGGAACCCTATAACCACGTTCCGTACTTCTGGGATTTGGCGAAAGATTCTGATGTTACGGATATTGTGGCGCAGCTCGTTGGCCCCAACGTGAGGGTTTATGGCGGCAAAATGAATATGAAGGCGGCAGGTTATGGTGCGCCAGTGGAATGGCACCAGGATTGGGCATTCTACCCTCACACCAATGACGACGTGCTGGCGACCGGCATGTTGCTGGACGATTGCGATGAGGCGAATGGCCCGTTGATGGTCGTGCCGGGCAGTCATAAAGGCCCCGTTTATGATCACCACAATGACGGTGCATTCTGTGGGGCGTTTGATCCAGACGAATTAAAGGTCGATCTATCAAGCGCTGAAAAATTGATGGGGCCTGCGGGTTCCATGACGATCCATCACGTGCGATCCGTCCATGGCTCAGCGCTAAACACCTCGGACCGCCAACGCCGGTTGCTGCTGACGGAATATGCTGCCGCTGACGCATGGCCGATCGCCAATTTGAAAGGCGGTTTTGAAGCGTTTGAGGGCCGTATGGTATGTGGCGCTAGCACCAGCCAGCCGCGCATGGCGCCAGTGCCGGTGCGGATGCCGTTCCCAGGTGCGAAAAAGCAAGGTTCGATTTACGAGAACCAGAAGGGTGCAGGTCGCCGCTACTTCGATACGTTTGAGAGTAAAACAGAGGCTGCCGAGTGACAGTTACCTACGGCTCTGTCCCGCTTGACGAAGCGCTTGCGCTTTCAGGCATGGAATTCCTATCCGCCATCCGTGACGGCCACTTGCCGCATCCGCCCATAGCGGAAACGGCGGGATTGCGGCTGGTGACGGTTGAGCCCGGTTTTGTTGTTTGGGAAGGTGAGCCCACGTCTGCCTATTTCAATCCGCTTGGTGGCATTCACGGTGGTTGGATCGCGACGCTGCTGGATAGCTGCATGGGCTGTGCGGGACACACCACATTGGCCGCCGGTATTCCTTACACGACAGTCGATCTCAAAGTGAATTATGTCCGTGCTGTCACGCCGAAAGTTGGCGTCGTGCGGGCAGAGGGCAAGGTGCTGCACGCAGGCCGCAAGCTGCTATCAACAGAAGGCCGCTTGGTTGATGCGAATGGCAAGCTGTACGCCCATGGCGTTTCCGCCTGCATCACCTTGGATGCTCCAGCACAAACGCTACGATAGCGGCGGCGTTTAAGTCAGCACGACCTTTTCGACGGCGGATCGTTCAATCTCTGCCCAGTCGTATTCCATGCCGAGGCCTGGTCCTTCTGGCACGGCGACGTCGCCATTGCTGTCAATGCAATCAAGCTGGTCTGAATATCCACCTTCATAGACTGGCAGCGACCATGCGTTCAGGCATTTCGGGTGAACGAGATTCACCTCGTAATAGTTAGCATTACGGCACGCGGCCATTAAATGCCGCATGGCAGGGCCGCAGGAATGGACTTCTATATCCATGCCAAGCCCTTCGGCGGCATAGGCTAATTTGTGGCCGCCAGTGATGCCGCCATCATAGTCTGGGTCGGCACGGGCGAAATCTGTGGCACCAGCAACCATCATGTCCGTCGCTGTTTCCAGGTTCCGCACATGCTCACTAATCATGATGGGTGTTTTGATGGACTTCTTGAGCATCTGGTGGCCGTGGATAGAAAGCCCGCCATCTGCATAAGGGTCTTCGTACCAGTAGAGGCCATTGGCGTCGCATACGCGGCCAACTTCAATAGCGTCCGTCAGCGTCTTTAGGTGGCATGACGCGTCATACATAATCCGCATCCGGCCCCCAACGCGCTTGGCGACAGCTTCGATCATGGTGGATTCTTCGCGGACATCGCCTTCATTCCAGCCATGCATTTTGAAGCCAGTATAGCCCATTTCCAGGCACTGCTCGGCGAAGTCCGCATAGGCTTCGGGGCTGGATAGGCCGTCTGCCGTCCTGTCGCCATGGATGGTGCTGGCATAAGCCGGAAGCTTCGTGCGGTAGCCGCCCAGAAGCTCATAAACCGGCGCGCCATAATGCTTTCCAGCCAGGTCCCAGAGCGCGATGTCGAGGCCGCCGATGCCAACTTCGCCCACATGCTTCGTGAGGCGCCGGAGCGTCGTGTAGTTCTTTTCGCGCTGCAAAGCAGGCTTTCCAATCAGCATCTGACCAAGTGCAGCAGACGCGGATTGAATTACCCGCGCCCGTCCACGTCCCGGTACATATTCGCCAACCACGCCGGTATCACCATAGATACGAATAGCCAGGCGCGTTTGAATGCTGCTTTCGCCGGGCGTGTATGAAATGCCGAACCCGGATGGATCAGCACTCATATTGTCGATCTTCACATCGAACAGCGTGAGTTCGATGCGCTCAATATTCGGTGTGTCAGCCATTGTTTTACCGTCCGATATAGCGGGGTGCGCGTTTTTCGATGAAGGCGCGCGTGCCTTCTTTGCGATCCTCAGAAGCGAGCGCTTGTTCCTGTCCCCACGACTCGATTAGTGCCGCGTCAAACGCTTCGCGGCTCATGCCTTTGAGGACGGCTTGTTTGGTCAGCGCCATATGCTTCGTTGGTCCAGCGGCAAGGCGCGCGGCGAGTTCCAATGTCCGTGGCATCAAATCTTCGGGCGACGTGATTTGATTGACCATCCCAGCGCGTTCGGCGGCGTCTAGGTCAATATCTTCCGCCATATAGAGCCATTCGAGCGCGCGGCCATATCCAACCAACTTAGGCAGTGTCCAGGTGATAAGATCATCTGGATGGATCGCGCGTTTCATCCAGATCGGCAGCAAGCGGGCTTTGGTTGAGCAGATGCGCATGTCACAAAGTAGCGCCAATCCAAGCCCGCCACCGACAGCAACACCATTGATGGCGGCGATGGTCGGCTTTGGCATTTCAAGCAGGTCCAGGCACCAGCCGAAGCGCGGCTCGTTGATGCCCGCGGGCCAAGTGCGCTTGTCCTCTGCGGTTAAATCCGCGCCAGAACAGAAGCCGCGCCCAGCGCCGGTGAGCACTAGGGCGCGGGCTTTGTCATCCGCTTTGACCTCACCCAGCACTTGCCGGATTTCGTGGCGCATTACGCCATCGAAGGCATTTAGCCGGTCTGGCCGGTTCAGCGTAACGACGACAATGCCGTCAGCACGGGCGTCGATATCGAGCGTCTGGTAGCCGGCATATGGGGGCATGGAATGGTTGCCGTTAGCCGATTTCCATGGCGATATCGCCTTCCTCAAGCACATCGCCTTCTGCGATGTTGAGATCCTTCACTGTGCCGTCATGGGGTGCTTCGTAGGGCACTTCCATTTTCATGACTTCCATAATGAAGAGCATATCGCCCTCCTTAACGGCGGCACCATCTTTCACCAGGAGTTTCCATACGGTGCCAGCGGTTTCGAGTTCTACTTCAGTCGCCATAGTTCAAATTCTTTCAGGTTTAGGGGCGGAGTGCGAAGCCCGATGGGCCTAGCAGTTGAGGGAGGAGAGGCTGTACCCGGTCGATCCAGCGGCAAAGCATGGGCCGGGTCTCACGTGGGTCAATGAGTTCATGAATGGCAAAGGCTTCGGCGCGCGGGAAGGGTGATTGCTTTACGGCGAGCATGTCTTCCAATTCGCGCCGTTTAGCGTCCGGGTCTGCTGCAGACTCGATCTCACGACGGTAAGCGACCCATACACCGCCTTCAACAGGGAGCGGTCCGGTTTCGGCAGAAGGCCATGCGATGACATAGGCGTCCGGTCCGTAATGTGCGGCTTGTGCCACACCAAAGGACCGTCGGACCATAACTGATGCCCAGGGTACGTTCGTCATGGCCGCAGTTAGCACTGCTGCTGCGCCATGTCGGATCGTCGCCTGCTTTTCTGATTGCGAGCCAATCATAAATCCAGGCTCATCGATCAGACAGATGATTGGGAGGTGGAATGTCTCACAGAGTTCCATGAAACGCCGGGCTTTATATGCGCCCTCGGCGGTCATGGCACCAGCCAAATGACGTCCATCATTGCCCCACACGCCGACAGGTTGCCCATTCATACGCGCCAGGCCCATGATCTGGCTGCGGCCATAACCTTTGCCCATTTCGAAGAAGCTGCCGATATCAAACACGGCCGCAATCACGCGGCGCATATCAAACGCGCGCCTGCGGTCATGGGGGACGATGTCCAACAGCATGTCTTCCTGGCGGTCGACAGGATCATCAGTCTGCGTGACGGGTGGTAATTCCCATACATTCGACGGCATGTAGCTAAGGAACGTTTTGATCTGCTCGAGTGCCGCTACTTCGTTTTTAGCTGCGTTATCGACTGTGCCGTTGCGGGCATGCACCTTGGCACCGCCCAATTCTTCTTTGGTGAGCTTCTCACCCATAGCGCGGGCGACGACGGCAGGGCCTGCGATCAATATCTGCGCAGTTTCTTCGGACATTACTGAGAAGTGGGAAGACACCAAACGCGCTGCCGGGAGTCCTGCGACAGCACCCATAGCGGCAGAGGCTACGGGCACGCTGCCTAACGTCTGCGCGACAGTTCGGAAACGCGGCGGATCGAAAACGGGCGCTGGTGGTGTAGGGTTCTTTTGAATGCCGACACTGCCGCCCGCACCTTCATGCATACGCACCAATGGCAGCCGGTGTTTCAGCGCCACTGTTTCGGCATATACGCTTTTGCGGAAGCCTGCCGTTGTGGGCGACCCGCCGCGCATGGTGAAATCTTCACCGCCGACAACCACGCGCCGTCCATTAATCTTTGCGAATCCCAGCACGAAATTGGCTGGTGTGAATTCGATCAGGTTGCCGTTCTCGTCAAACTCAGCGTCGCCTGCTGCTCGGCCTACTTCGTCAAAGCTGTCAGCGTCGATCAGCGTGTCGATCCGCTCACGGATCGTCAGGCGGCCCTTGGCGTGCTGCTTTGCAACAGCCTCTTCCCCACCTTGCGCCAATGCGGCAGTGCGGCGGGCATTCAGTTCGTCGGTTTTATCTTTCCAGCTCATAGGGAGGATTTGACCTGCCGCGATTGCCGTCGTCAACTGATGCTTATGAACGGGGCTCATGCCTCAACACTCGATATATGAGGAGATGCGTTATGGCAGGCATGTTGGAAGGTAAAACGGCGCTGATTACAGGCGGCGCTCGTGGCATTGGCCGCGAAGCTGCACTGTTATTTGCGGCAGAGGGCGCGCGTGTCGTCGCCAGTGACCTCAATGCGGAGGGGGCCGCAGAAACGGTTGCGATGATCAATGCAGCTGACGGCCAAGCGCTCTCCATCGAGTGCGATGTGACCGATGGGGCCGCCGTTAATGCAATGGTTCAGGCCGTCGTAGACGCCTATGGAAGATTGGATTGCGCCTTCAACAATGCTGGAATTGCCGGGTTTCAGGTTGGTGCCGTTGGTAAGAAAACGGCTGACTGGCCGGAGGACGGCGTCGACAAGATGATAGACGTCAACTTAAAAAGTGTGTGGCTGTGCATGCGCGCTGAGCTTAAGCAGTTCGAAAAGCAAGGAACAGGTGGCGCAATTGTGAATACCGCCTCCATTGCTGGCCTGCATGGCTTGCCGACATCCTCGCTTTATGTGGCGGCGAAACATGGTGTTGTTGGGCTGACCAAGACGGCGGCAATTGAGTATGCGACGGACAATATCCGCGTGAATTCGGTATGCCCCGGCTACATTGAGACTGATATGACTAAGGACACCATGGCGCGGCGGGGGGGCCAAATTTTGGCCCGCGTGCCAGCCAAACGCATGGGCGTGCCAAAGGAAATTGCGGAAATGGTGTGTTGGCTGGCTTCAGACCGGGCATCATTCGTTACCGGCGCAAATTACAATGTGGACGGCGGATTCGTCGCCTCATAGCAGCGCGGGACAAAGCAAAATGCGCCTACAAAATCGCGCCGCTATAATCACTGGCGCAGCATCCGGCATCGGCAAAGCTATTGCACTTCGCTTCGCGGCGGAGGGGGCCATGGTCATTGTGGGTGACGTTACCCGCACCCCACGAGAAGGCGGCGAGGATACTGTTGAGATGATCCGGGCAGTCGGTGGGGTTGCGGAGTTCATTCCCTGCGACGTTACAGAAAACGCTGATCTGGAAGCGGCAGTTGCTATGGCGGTCGCCCTTGGCGGACGGCTTGATATCATTGTCAACAACGCGGCTATCGGCTGCGATACGCCGCTCCATGAAACATCTGAGGCAGACTTTGATCGGGTGATGGATGTAAATGCCAAGGGCGTATTCCTTGGCTGCCGCGCCGCAGTTCGCCAGATGCTTACACAAGAACCACGGGATGACGTGCGTGGGCGGATCGTCAACATATCCTCCCAGCATGGCATGGTCCGTGCGCCGAATGATTTTGCCTATGGCGTCGGTAAAGCGACGGTTGTGTATATGACTAAGCAAATCGCTGGCGATTATGCGGAGCACGGCATTGTCTGCAACGCGGTCGCACCGGGCAAAATAATGACAGGGAAGACAGGACCGGCAGCATCTCAAGCCTCGCTGGATTATTCCCATAGCCGCACACCTTGGCCACGCCTGGGGCGCCCAAGCGATATCGCCGGCGCTGCGCTATTCCTTGCAAGCGATGAGGCAACTTATATCACAGGTGAAAATTTGATGGTCGATGGCGGCTGGATGGCGAACTAACCATCATTCCTGAGCGAAATTGGACTGGATTTATGCTGAGACTGAAAATCAACGATTATGAAATGGCATTCGTCGATGTTGGGCCTGGCGTTGGAACAGGTGGTACGCCGCTCATCTGCATCCATGGCTCGTTGAATGATTACCGTGCCTGGTGGCCGGTAATGGGGCCGCTGTCACGGGGACGGCGCGTCATAGCGCCAAGTCTTCGCCACTACTTTCCAGAGCATTGGAACGGGCAGGGCGGCAGCTTCACAATCGCTCAACATGTGGCAGATGTGATCGCGTTCATTGAAGCGCTGGACTTGGGGCCTATTGATCTACTAGGTCACAGCCGTGGTGGTCACATCGCGTTTCGCGTTGCTGAGGAACGTCCAGATTTACTTCGGCGGCTCGTGTTGGCAGAGCCAGGCGGTGAGTTGGATGCGTCGCTCGCACCGCCTTCGGTTGACGGTGCTGCAAGCGCGCCGCGCACATATGTCGCCGAGGCAGCAGCAAAGATGCACGCTGGCGACATCAATGGCGGCCTTCGCACATTCAAGGATGGTGTTGATGGCCCTGGCACCTGGGACGGGTTGCCAGAAGCAGATAAACAGCTCCGCCGCGATAACGCGTTTACGCTCTTAGCACAAAGCAATGAACAGCGACGACCATTTGCGCGGAATGAGGCCGCGTCCATAAAAACGCTGACACTGATAGTGGCAGGTGCCAATACGCAAGGCGCATTGCCCATCATCGCGCGCGTTTTGGCCGAACACATTCAGGGCGCAAGTTTCGTCAGCATTGCTGATGCGACCCACGTCATGTTCGCGCAACAGCCTGTAGCGTTTTCTGAGGCAGTGCTGGACTTCTTAGACAGCTAATTTACCAAGCGGCTTCTAGCAAATGCATCGCACTGGCAATCTGCTCAGCTTCGGAGCGCATACCCGCGTTTGCGTTGAAGTTCCGCAGCGTCGCGGCCGCTACTTGATGCAGGTCACCTTTCGGTACTTCAAGTTGGCGAAGATGTGTCGGCATACCGATTTCTGTGTAGATCGCTTCCAGCCTATCAGCGACGGCTTGTGCGGCATTTTTGGCATCCATCCCTTCATTCCAAAGACCGAGCGCGCTCGCAACTTGCTGCGCTTGATCTTCTGAGATCGCATCTGCAACCCGAATGGCAGGCGCATGGACAACCGATGTGGATTCGCCTTGGCCGATATGGGGATAGATAACGTGTAGCGCGGTCGAGATCGCGTAGTCCCCGGCAAATACACCGCCTGCAAACCGGCCTTTGCCGTCATCCTCCGCTCGGTTCTGCAAAAATGCGGCCAGCGCTAAGTCGCGACGGCGATTTGGATCATCGAGCCCATGCATCAATCCGATATAGGCGCGGTGCGCTAGCTTGAATGCTTGGTCCCGGTTGCCTTCCACCAAAGGATTGAGGCCAGTTTGCGCCATTCCTGCCAAGGTGCTGGCGAATACAGTAGTGGCCGTTGAACGGATGACCTCCATCGGCGCGCCTAACAGCACTTCATCGTCCAACAGAACCGCCTGTGGCCGGGTTTTGGGATCAAAATATTCCATGCGTCCAGCAATGTCTGGGTTTTTGAGGCCAGTGCCAGCGCGATTCATGGCGCTGGTGGGCGTCGCCGGAATATTGATGATTGGCGGCTTAGGCGCATTCAACCGGGGGCTGAAGGCGGGTTTGCCTTCGGGATACTGTGTCATCAGGTCAAACGCATCACCACTTTCACCCATGTAGATGGCGACTGCCCGCACGGCGACAAGCACACTGCCGCCGCCAACGGCTATCAACAGGTCGGCCCCTGCATCCTTCGCCGCCTGTGTGGCTGCCTGAACCGATGCAAACGTGCTGTCCTTGGCGATAAAGTCATAAACGCCTGCAAACGCATCTCCCAACGCGGATTTGATGCGCTCGACCGTGTTGGTTCGCTGATTGATCGACGGCGAGCAAATGATGAAGGCCCGCGTGGCTCCGGCGCGTTTCACGGAAGCGGCAAGGTTCTGTTCAATCACTTGGGGACCGACGAACAGACGCCAGTCATATCCAGCGGCTTTGAAGGCAGAGTATGGCATCAGGGCATTCTCACTGTGTGTCATGGCTGTGTAGCAAGATGATGCGGCGAGATTGTCCTGGTCAACCTGCTATCCGTTCGGGGGGCAGTCCTGACGAACTACCCTGGTGGGTTCCTGCAACTAAATATTCGGCAAAATTGATCAGGCAATGTCTGCCGGGATCGATATTTGGGCGTCGTGTCGAAGAGGAGTTCTCATGGAAAATCACTTGATAACAGCTGTTTAGGCGATGGGGGCCAAACGGCCCAGACCTTGCTCAGGTGATTGTATTGAAAACAACCATTATAGTTATCGGAGATTACAAAATGAGCCGTTATGGAAGCATGTTCAGCGGCGTCACTGGCCTAACGGCGCAGTCACGCGCTCTCGAGACAATTTCTAATAATATTAAGAACATCAACACGGTTGGTTTTAAGGCCAATACGAACCACTTCTCTACGCTGGTTGCGGCGGGTAATGCAGGAAGCAACCCAGGTGTTTCAGGTGTGTTGTATGAACCCGTGGAGCAGCCCCGCTGAAGTGGTCCACCCCTAGAGATATTATTTATCCCGTCAGAGGAGGATCAGACGATGGCAGGCAAGCGAGATAAGCCGGAAGAGATTGTAGCGAAATTGCGCCAAGTAGAGGTGCTTCAAGGCCAAG
>JBDQJI010000002.1:0-94593 GCA_040263875.1 Alphaproteobacteria bacterium | reverse complement strand
TTCAAGGCGTGGGCAATCTGGGGCGGGGGGGGCTGTGTGCGTCCAAAGGTTGGCGGCGGGGTCGTTTGTGGCTGGGCGGCTCATGCCGTTACTCCGCCATCGATGACGAGTTCTGCGCCGGTCATGTAGCGTGATGCGTCTGACATCAGGAACACAATGCCGTCTGCGATTTCGGATGCATCGCCAGATCGACCCATAGGGGCCAGAGCAGCGGCGCGTTCTGACGGTGGCGTATTGCCTGTACCGGTCATGCCCATTTTTTCCCAAATCGGTGTGTCGATGATGCCAGGGTGGACTGAATTCACACGAATATTGTCTCCGCCACGGGCGCATTCCAGTGCTGCGCATTTCGAAAACAGCCGCACAGCGCCCTTGGTCGCGGAATAGGCTGCCAGCCCGACTGAATTTCCGCGTAGTCCAGCGATTGAGGACAGGATTGCGATGGAACCGCCACCCGCACGGCGCAGCGCCGGGATCGAATGCTTTACGCCTAGAAACACGCCGTCGACATTGATCGCCTGCTGCCGGCGCCAGTCTTCCAGTGAAAACGTTTCAATCCGCCCGGTGATCGCGATCCCGGCATTGGCGACGAGGCCGTCCATGCCCTCCAGCGTTTTTTCCGTTTCGGCGATTGCATTGATCCAGGTGTCCTCGCTGGTGACGTCCTGCTGCATCCAGGCACCTTTGCCGCCAATCATGTCAGCGGTTTCGGCTGCGGCTGCGGCGTCAATATCGCTCGCCATGACGCGCGCACCTGCCTCTGCAAGCGCTTTTGCGGTCGCCCGGCCAATGCCGGAGCCAGCACCCGTCACCAAAATGCGCTTACCGCTCAAACTCTCGCTCATGTGATTTTCTCCCTTGAATGCTTTCCGTCAGAATGCCCAAGGACAGCGGGCATGGGTAGTCTTCTGAACCTGTGTCCTTGACGTTGGGGATTATCGTTCACAAACAACGCTGAATGCGGCAGTGCTTAGGGGGCGGATATGTCGGTCGTGAGACGGATATTACTGGTCGATGATGAAGCGGACCTTCGGGATACGCTTGCGGAACAATTGAAGCTGCATGACAGTTTCGAAACTGAAACAGCTGGTGATGGTGCCGGTGCAATCGAGGCTGCGAAAGCGGGCCGGTTTGACGCTATCCTGTTAGATGTCGGCCTGCCAGATATGGACGGTCGGGAAGTCTGCCGGGCGCTTCGCCGCGCCGGCGTGGCCTGCCCAATAATCATGCTAACCGCTATGGATGGTGAGGCAGACACAATTCTTGGGCTGGATTCTGGTGCCAATGATTATGTGTCGAAGCCGTTCCGCATGCCGGTCTTGCTGGCGCGCCTGCGCGCGCATTTGCGCCAACATGAGGCGAGTGAGGACGCGGTCTTCACGATCAATCGGTTCGTGTTTAAGCCGGGCGGGAAGATTTTGGTTGATGAAGCCGCCAATAAAAAAGTGCACCTGACGGAGAAGGAAACCGCCATTCTCCGCTACCTATACCGCGCCGGTCGCAGGCCAGTGCCGCGGGAAACTTTGCTGAATGAAGTGTGGGGCTACAATCCCGGGGTGACGACGCATACCCTCGAAACGCACATCTATCGCCTCCGCCAAAAAATCGAAGCAGATCCTTCAAACGCAGAAATCCTGGTCACAGAACCGGGCGGATACAAGCTTCAGCCGTGACAATGCGCACACTTATTGGTCAATTCTGCCATTGATTCATTTTGTCGCTAACGCCACTAATACAGTATCAGAGGAATCTGTATGAATCGGCATGCTTTTAGCCGGACGGGGTGCAGCGGGTGAGCGACGCGTTTTCGATTACTTTTTGGGGCGTACGGGGCAGCATAGCGGCCCCTGGTCCTAAGACCGCGCGTTATGGCGGAAATACGCCTTGCCTAGAAATTCGCTGTGGTGACCGAACGATTGTGATTGATGCTGGTACAGGCCTCCGCCCACTTGGCGGTAAGCTTGCGGGCGAAGGCAATGGCCAGGATCTGAATGTGTATTTTACCCATACGCACATGGACCATTTCGTCGGCCTGCCGTTTTTTGCTCCCGCCTACAATCCAACGAATAAAGTCAGTTTCTGGTCTGGCCACCTCCGCCCGGATCGCACCCTGCGTGAAGCCTGCGAACATCTGATGTCCAATCCGCTGTTTCCAGTGCCGCCGGATGTATTTCAGGCCGAAGTCAGCTTCAATGATTTTGATTGCGGTGAGACGCTGCAGCCCTTCGATGATGTGCGTTTGGTGACAGCGCCGCTGGACCATCCGGGCCGCTGCACCGGTTACCGCATTGAATATAAAGGCAAAGCCATTGCTGTCGTGACGGACACAGCACATGTGCCAGGCAAGCCGAACGAAGGTGCGCTCAAGCTGATGGATAAGGCGGATATCGTGGTCTATGACGCGATGTTCACAGAAGAAGAATTCGCGGGCCGTCCCGATTGGGGCCATTCCACCTGGAATGAAGGCATCCGGTTGATGGAGATGGCGAATGCCAAGCAATTGGTGTTGTTCCACCATGACCCCGCTCGCACAGACGATGCCATGGACAAGATTGCAGCAGAAGCGGCGGCAGCGCGCCCCGGCACCATTGCCGCAATCGAAGGCGAGACGCTGACGCTTTGAGCAGCAGCGTAACTGGTCTGCCACTCTCCAAACGCCTGCGTCGCATGCGATTTCAGCTGGCGGATGCGCTCGGGCTTGGCCAATACGGCTGGTTTATTCCTTATCGCTACCGTGCCGGGTCACCCCCGCCATCATCCCCTTATCCAGAAGCGCCGTTTGATGCGGCGCGTCCTTTGATCCGGCAGAGCTTGGAGCAATCGGCCAGTTACAGCGCTCACTGGCCGTTGATGGACGGGCGCGACCCGCCGCCTGCGCCGCGCTTCAATCAGGATTGGTTCCCGGGGCTGGATGCAGCCCTCCTATATGGGTTGGTTCGCGCACGGAAGCCCGCCCGTATCGTTGAGATCGGCAGCGGCCACTCCACCCGCTTCGCCGCCCGCGCCGTTGCGGATGAAGGGTTGCCCACCATCATTACGGCGATTGACCCGGCACCTAGAGCAGATATTGCGGGCTTGTCTGGCCGTGTCTCAATCCAACAGGCGACAATCCAGCAAGCAGGCGATACAGCGTTCAAGGACTTAGCTGCAGGGGACATGCTCTTCATCGATTCAAGTCATGTGCTGATGCCGGGTTCTGACGTGGATATTCTGTTCAACCGGGTCATGCCTATGCTGCCGAAGGGCGCTCTGGTTCATATCCACGATATCCTGCTGCCGGACCCCTATCCGGATGCATGGGAATGGCGCGGGTATAATGAACAAAACGCTGTCTACGGCCTGATCGCAGGCGGTGGATATCAGATCATTGCCTCCAGCCATTATGCCGAAACGCGTATGGCGGAAGATGTGAAAGCGCTAATGCCAGATCTGCCGCCAAAACCTGGCGGAGCTCACGCAACCAGCATCTGGCTAGAGAAGCGGTCACCCGCGATCACAGAGATATGAAGTGCTGGATACTGGAACGTGCGCTCCAATCCATCCCCGCCTGATGCATAACATGTCCCATGCAACCGCCTATTAAAACACGCACGCCTGATCACCAGCCCACGCTACCAGCGTGGAAGCGCTTGCCCGTATGGGCGATGACGCAAGTGCTCGGCGCGCCAGTTGGCAGGGCATTGCCGGCACGGGTGCGCGCCCGGATTGACGCTGCCCAGAATCGCAGCGAAATCCTAATCGGTTGGCTGCAATTGGGTGCAGTGATCGTGTTTGGAACGCTCTACGCCCTGTCACCGAAAACAGCGCCGGATGGGGCGGGGTTTCAGCCAGCTGCGCTCGCACTCGGGGCGTATGCGCTGTTCACGGTCTTGCGCCTTGCAATCGCCTACAAGCGACGCCTGCCGGGATGGTTGGTAGCGATTTCCGCCGTTGCTGATATGGGGCTGCTGCTTGGCATGATCTGGAGTTTCCATCTCCAGTATGAGCAACCGCCTTCATTCTACCTGAAAATTCCGACGCTGCTGTATGTATTCATTTTTATCAGCCTACGCGCGCTTCGATTTGAAGCTTTGTATGTGATCCTGGCCGGTGCTGCTGCTGCGATTGGCTGGAGCGGCATGGTGGCCTATGCCGTCATGTGGGATGACGGCGGTATGATGGTCACCCGCGATTACATCTATTACATGACCAATAACGCCATCCTGATCGGTGCCGAGTTCGACAAGATCATCTCGATCCTGATGGTGACCATTGTTCTTGCCGTCGCAATCGCCCGCGCCCGGCGCACCTTGGAACAAGCCGTGGCGGACGCCGCAGCGGCAGAGGATATGTCTCGGTTCCTGGCGCCAGAAGTGGTGGCGCAGGTGACCGAATCCGAAGCTCGGGTTGCGGTAGGGGAGGGCGATACTCGTGAAGCCGCAGTCCTCTTCCTGGATATCCGGAACTTTACACCGATGGCGAATGTGCTGCCGCCTGCGGATGTGATTTCTTTGCTGACGGATTATCAGGCGCGCTTCACGCCCATTCTGCGCCGCCATGGTGGTGTCATCGACAAGTTCCTGGGCGACGGCATCCTGGCTAGCTTCGGTGCCGCAAAAGCCAGCGAAACCTATGCTAGAGACGCCTGTGCTGCACTCGCGGCCTGCATGGATGAAAGCATGCGTTGGGCGTCGGAACGGCAGGCGGCGGACCTTCCACCGATTCAAGTGATTGGGGCTGCTGCAGGCGGCCGCGTTATCTACGGTGCCGTTGGCGATTCTGACCGGCTGGAAATGACCGTGATCGGTGATGCGGTAAATCTCGCGGCAAAGCTTGAAAAACATACCCGGACCGAAGCTCGTGCCGCACTGGTCCCGGCGGATATGTATGCGCTGGCGGAAGATCAGGGGTTTCAGGCGTCTAGCCCGGATGAGCATTTGCCAGCACGCGCTGTCGAAGGCGTGGCCAAGCCTATCGACCTGGTAGCTTTGTCAGCCTAAGCCGTGGCAGCATAGTCGCTTCCCCACGAAGGACTGCAGCCAATGCCCAAAACTCACCATATCCCCGCAAGCGGCAAGACCTGCCACTGGGGCGTGTTTGCCGCCGATATTCCACCGGTCCTAGAAATTGACTCTGGCGATACAGTCGTCATTGAAGCGATTTCGGGCGCACCTGCTGTGCTGCCCGGCTCACCGTTCACCGTTCCGCCTTCATATGCAGACGTTCATGCCAATGTAAAACCGCCCTTTGGGTCAGGTCATATTCTAACTGGCCCCGTGCATGTGCGCGGCGCGGAGCCCGGCGATGCGCTGGAGGTGCGGGTTAAGGATATTCAGATCGGCTGTGATTGGGGTTGGAACTACATCAAACCGCTCGCAGGCGCGCTTTATGAGGATTTCCACGAATACAAGCTGATCCATATCGCCCTTGATGGCGAGGCAATGACAGCGAAACTGCCCTGGGGCGTTGAACTGCCACTGGCACCATTCTTCGGCGTGATGGGCACAGCACCACCAGCGGAATGGGGCATGCAGCGCTCCATCGAACCACGCGCGTTTGGCGGGAATTTGGACTGTAAGGAACTTGGCGTCGGCGCGTCCATTGCGTTCCCGGTATTTGTGGAGGGGGCTAACTTCTCCGCCGGTGATGGTCATGCGCGCCAGGGTGATGGTGAAGTCAATGTGACGGCGATTGAGGCCGCACTCACCGGCACATTCGAATTCCACCTGCACAAAAAGCGTAACTTGGCCCTGCCGATTGCAGAAACTGACACCCATTACATCACCCTTGGCCTGGACCCGGATCTGGATCAAGCAGCGAAGCAGGCGCTGCGGGGGATGATTGATCTTGGCACGGAGAAAACCAATCTCAGCCGGGAGGAAGTTTATGCGCTGCTGAGCATTACGGGTGACCTGCGTGTTAGCCAGGTGGTCAACGGCGTTAAGGGTGCGCATGTGATGCTCGCGAAAGATCATCTGCACGGGAGCAAAGCATGAGCTATCTCCCAGAACTCAGCGAGGCTGATGCTACGGGCGAACTCGCGCGGATTTACGCCGAAATCCGGCGCTGCTCCGGTGTGCCATATGTTTCAACACTCCAGCGCTTCCTGGCGACGATGCCCGGTGTGCTGGAATGGGGCTGGGCCGTTGTCAGCCCAGCGATGACATCTGGCAAAGCGCCGGAAGCCGCGTGGCGCGCTGCAGAGGCCGCAGCCCAACCCCCTTTGCCACCATTCACACCTTCGGTGCTGAGGCTGCTGGGCGTTGGCGATCAGGACGTTGAGACGATCCGCAATATCGCCGCTAATTTCGCACGAGTATCGCCGGTCAACGTTATTACCGGTGCGATGCTGGAGCCGTTGGCCACAGGTGCTGCTGCGCCCAATGGGTCCGGTTATGGCGATGCTCAATGGAAGGCACCAAAGCCGCTTGCCGATATGCCAGTGCTGCCAGCAATGGATGGACTGTCCTATGATTTGGTCGCCGCCACTGAAACGCTAATGGTGCCGATTGGTGGCGCGCCGTTCCTTCCGGCACTCTATCGCCAGTTCGTGCGTTGGCCGGCCTTCGCGGCATATCTCGCCGCCGTCATCCCACCGCGCCGGGCTGATCCTGCAGTGCAAGCGGCGGAAGCGCGCGCAATTAACGGTATTGTCCAGGCCGGCCACGACCTGTACCGCGACCTGCCACCGCCACCATCTGACCTACCACCGCCAGACTCTGAAACCGCCGCACTGATCCATGAAGCGATCCAGCGATATCGCGGCACAAGCGCAGACATGATCTGCACCGGCAACGCGCTTCTACAGGCGCTTCCTCCGGCAACTTGAACCCGTTTTGATTCAGCGGCAGGACGGTGTAAATTGCTGCAATAGTATTCACGCGTCCGGGAGAAGACCCATGGCATATACGCTTGATCAATTCGCTTCAGACTGCCGTACCGCTCTGCAGGCTGACCCTGGCCTTGGGGGCCAGCAGAAGGTGTGCGATTTCGTTGAGAAAGCGCTCAATGACCAGGAATTCGTTGAAGCGCAGCTTGGCCAAGCGACGGAAGAACGTGCCGTGATCTACCAAGATGCGGACCTTGGCTTCTGCATTTGCGCCCATAGCTATACCGGCGAAAAGCAGGGTAATCCGCATGATCACGGCCCGACCTGGGCGATCTACGGTCAAGCCGTTGGTGAAACCAGCATGACTGATTGGAAGATCGTTAAGCAGCCAGCTGGCGATCAGCCGGGCGAAGTCGTTAAGACAGACACCTATGTGATGAAGCCAGGTGACGCGCATCTTTACCCCGTCGGTGCCGTCCACGCGCCATATCGCGACGCGCCAACCAAGCTGATCCGTGTTGAAGGCGTCGACACCATGACGGTTAAGCGGACGCCGCTGAAAGCTGCTTCCTAAGCGGGTCTAAGCGACTAACTTCTATTTCTTTCAGCAGGCGTCCTCTCTCCCCTAGGGAGAAGGGGTGCCTGCTGCTAAGCATGTCTACCTGATTTTCCAATTGTCCCAGCGAAGCCGCCCCAAACCATGGCCGAACCGCCCATCATAGCCCTGCGCGGCGTGTCTCTCGGCTACGGTGCTAATCCGCTGTTCGAGGATGTGGAACTGCAATTGCTGCCCGGTGAGCGGGCGACGCTGGTCGGCCGCAATGGCTGCGGCAAGACAACGATCATGAAGTTGATGGCCGGTGTCATCCAACCGGATGCCGGCGAATTGTTTTTGCAGCCCGGCACGCGCGTTTCATACTTGCCGCAGGAACCGCGGTTCGATGAAGGTGAGACGGCATGGGCGCATGTCGCCGCCGCTGACCCTGACGACCCCCCTGGCGACCATGAGATATCGGCGGCACTTGAGCGTGTCGGTATGCCGGGCGAACGCATGACGACCGAACTTTCCGGCGGCGAAGCGCGCAAGGTCAGTCTGGCGCGGGCGCTTATCCGCCCGCCAGATGTACTGCTGCTGGATGAGCCAACCAACCATCTGGACCTGCTGGCGATCCAAGCGCTTGAAGATTTTCTATTGAGCTTCGGCGGTGCCGTTCTGGTGATTAGCCATGATCGGGCCTTTCTGGATGCGATCACGCAGCGCCTGTTCTGGCTCGAGCGCGGCATTCTACGCACCGCGCAAAAACGGTTCCGCGAATATGAGGCCTGGGCCGAGAGCATTTATGAGGAAGAAGCCAGGCAGGCGGAACGGCTGGATACCAAACTAGCCCAGGAGAAACGCTGGCTGCTACGTGGCGTGACGGCCCGGCGGAAGCGCAATCAAGGTCGATTGGCCCGGCTTGATGTTATGCGGGACCAACGATCAGCACTGATCGGCAAGCCCCGCCGGATTGATCTTCAGATCAGCGAAGGCGAAGCCAAATCCCGTATGGCGATTGAGGCGAAGGATATTTCAGCTTCCGTCCCCGCACCGGGCGGCAAAGGTAAGCGGGTGCTGTTCAGCGCGTTCTCAACGCGCATCCTTAAAGGCGAAAGGATCGGCATACTCGGCCCCAATGGGGCGGGGAAAACCACGCTGATCCGTATGTTGACCAAAGACCTGCCCGTAGACAGTGGCAATGTCCGCATCGCTAAAACCCTGAACGCTGCCTATTTCGACCAGAAACGCGCAGGGCTTGATCCGGACGAATCGCTTTGGCGCACCATGTGCCCAGGCGGTGGCGACCAGGTGATGGTGCTGGATACGCCGCGCCATGTGGTCGGATATCTGAAAGATTTCAATTTCGACGTGGACCAAGTACGCGGCCCCGTCAGCACGCTTTCAGGCGGTGAGCGGAACCGGCTGCTGCTCGCAAAGTTGTTGGCGCGGCCAAGCGATCTTCTGGTGCTTGATGAGCCGACGAATGATCTCGACATGGATACGCTTGACCTGCTGGAGGATGCGCTTGGCGAATTCAAAGGCACGCTGATCGTCGTCAGCCATGACCGGGATTTTCTGGAACGCATGGTCGCCAGCATTATTGCGCTGGAAGGGGATGGCCAAGCGCGGGAGTTTGTTGGCGGCTACAAAGATTACGTCCGCCAGCGGGGCGATAAGCTTGGCCTGACAAAGTCAAAACCGGCTAAATCAGCGCCCGCTGCATCACCACCAAGGCCGCGCACAGAACGTGTTGGCCTGACGTTCAATGAGCAGCATGCTTTGGACGAATTGCCCAAGACCATCGCCAAGCTGGAGCAGGATGTTGGCCGGATTGAGGCGGCATTGGCCGAGCCCGACGCCTATTCCCGGGACCCGGACCGCTATCACAAGCTGACGGCCTTCCTAAAAAAAACCGAGGCTGAGCTTGAAGAGTCGGAGGAGCGCTGGTTGGCACTCGCGGAGAAGGCTGAAGCGCTGGAAAGTGCGGTTTGATCCAGCCCTACCCTTCACCGAACTTTGATGACCGCCCGCCCGGCGCGCCCACTGACGCTCTGATCCTTCACTACACCGGCATGGCGACGGGCGCGGAAGCCTTGGCCCGGCTCGCTGATGCTGAAGCCAAAGTCAGCGCGCATTATTGTGTAGATGAAGATGGCACTGTGTTTGCCATGGTGGATGAATCGAAACGCGCCTGGCATGCGGGGCTTTCAGATTGGGCGGGGCGAAGCCGCTTGAACGATGTGTCTATTGGCATAGAAATCATCAATACCGGCCATGCGTACGGCCTGAAGCCGTTTCCAGAGGCACAGATCGCCGCTGTTATCAGCCTTTCCCGGGAAATAATGGAACGTCACGGGATTATTCAGGCGCGCGTGCTTGCCCATAGCGATATCGCGCCGACACGGAAGTCAGATCCTGGCGAGTTATTCCCTTGGGCAGAATTGGCCCGCGCAGGCGTTGGATTATGGCCCGAAGCCGCGCGTCGCAATAGCTTCGGCCAGCGCCCGCCGCTGATCACGGCGCAGCGCCTGCTTGCCCAATGGGGGTATGCGGTGGCGGAATCTGGCGCGCTTGATGTTGCAACGGCTTCAGCGACAGCCGCATTCCAGCGCCGCTTCCGGCCCAGATGTGTGGATGGCGTGTTTGATGCTGAATGCGGTGAACTTCTAACGTCGCTGTTGGATCAGCGCAGCCCTGCAGAAGTCGCTTAGTAATCCCACTTCAGGCGCGCGCCGACCTTCTGGGAGCCGTCTTGTTTGGACTCGCTCTCAACGGACAAATTGTCGAACAACTCGACCTCCACCACGACCGCGCCAGCAGCCTTGCCGCCGCCCTGACGCACGCCGACATAGATATCTTTGGTGAGATATTTGCCGGCTTCAACGGTAGGCGCCCCATCTTCGCCCACATCCACCCGCAACGTATCGATGCCGACGGCCTTGCGGACTTCAGCAACGGGGTCGAACCCACCACCGCCACTGGCAAGGCTCGCGACTGCTGCGGCGAGCTGCAGGGATTCCGTTGCGGTCAGTGCGCCAGCATTCTTGTTGAACAGCAACCGGGACAGAATTTCGTCACGGGGCAGTTCTGGCGTGGATGAAAGAATGAGTTCCGGTTTTGCTGCAGGCCCCAGAAGCTGAACCTTGGCGACGAAATCATTGCCTTCATATTCAGCAACAATATCAAGTAGTGGATCGACTTTGCCACTGGCGTCCG
Source organism: Alphaproteobacteria bacterium (assembly GCA_040263875.1). Lineage (GTDB taxonomy): Bacteria > Pseudomonadota > Alphaproteobacteria > Bin95 > Bin95 > VMCJ01. The sequence goes on along the minus strand of JBDQJI010000002.1, from coordinate 84,031 downwards.
GGCTCAAGCGCACTTCGCCTTTGGTGATGTCGAGCCGCTTGCCAAGCAGGTCAAACGTGCCGCGGCGCATGGTCAGCAGGCCGTTGATATCCGGCTGTGCTGCGGTTCCGCCGACAGTAATATCTCCGCCCCATTCAGACTCGAGACCGCGCCCACGCACGAACGCTTGCCCTGGAATATTCACGGCAACATCCAAGTTGATAACTGGTCCGCCGCCTGCATCTTCATCACCAATTTCCCGGCCTTCCGGCATGTCGCCAATTTCGGTGACATGTAGCTCTGGAATTTCAGCGGGGAGATTATCAATCAACTCCACCTCAACCTTATCGGTTGTGATACGGGCGACGACATTGATGAGCTTGGCACCACCTTCAGCTTTCAGTGACCCACTGGCGCTCGCCGCGATGTCATCCCGGGCGACAAGACGGGCATTGCTTAGACTAGTGGTGAATTGGAACGGATAGCCCGCCGCTGCATCCAATGTCGCCACAGCTTCGGCAGAAATGCTGCCGGGGCCAGCTTGTGCGGTGAATGGGCGAAGCTCAATGCGCGGCCCGTTGGCTGTGACGGCGATCTGGTCAAACTTCAATGTCGTGCCGAACTCTAGATGCTCATATCCGCCGGGGCCGAGTGCGATTTGGCCCTGCACATCCGGCGTGCCCATGGTTCCGCCAACGCTGATATCGATCATGGCGTCGCCGGTGATGCGGTGATCATCCAGCGGTGCCAATGCCAGGATCGGCTCAACCGACCCCTGCCATGCAACGGCCAAAGCCAGCCGGGACGCATCGTTGGGGAGTGGCGGGCCACCGGCACTTTGCGCAAGGCCAATTTCGCCCTTGATCGTCAGTGGTGTCGGGCCAAGACCTGCACCGCTGATGTCGATGGTCAATGCGCCAGGGGCTAAGCCGAACCGACCATCTACTTCCATTTCGGCACCGCTTGGGTCGTCAGCCGCACGGATACTGCTGGCCTTTAGGACAATGGCGCCCTGAGGTGCCGCCAGTGTGCCGTCAATCTTGCCGGATGCTTTCACTTGACCAAGGACCGGTAGGCTTGGGATGAATTTCTGCAATGCACCCAGATCAGCGTTGGCTTCTCTCAAATCCAAGCTGATCCGCTCGCCAGACATATCAACAGACGCGGTGAGCTTTATGGGCTTGGATTGAAGGTCGAGCCCCTTGACCGTCAGCCCGGCGCTGCTTTGTGAAACGAGAAGGCCAGGCTCTAGCCTGAAGGGTGCCCCGGCGAATGCGCCCTTGCCGCTCGCAAGTTCGAAGCGCGTGGTGCCATTAGCGAGCGCCAACCTGCCTGCGATATCAGCCGACACGGCCTGACCGCTCGCTTTTCCTTTAACTTTGGCCGTTACGTCAGCACCACTCAGTGGCCCATCTAGTGTGACGACGGCTTCGGCAATGTCCGCGCCGTCCAGCTTCGCTTGTTCAACGGTCACTTCTGCCTTGATGGGGGAGGCACCATCTATGCCCCCATTTGCTTTCACCGTAATGCGCTTTGCGTTGATGCCAGCGGCAGAGAGGTTTTTGAGGTCCAGGTCAGCATTGATCTGCTGGCCGGACCTGCCCCCGGAAAGCTTGATGACACCGCCGCCCTCGCCAGCCGCTTTTTGTCCAAACGCGCGGCCTGCCTCCGCAAGACTGGCGAGCGTTACCCGCACCATTCCGTCAGCGATCGTCGTGTTGAGATTGACCGACAGATCGCCTGTGGCTTCCGCCCCTGGTCCGCTAACCGCGATGTCCTTCAGGTTGAGAGTCTGGCCTTTGAGTGCGAAGAGCGTCTTTACATCTAGCGGGCCGTAGGGTGAGGCAGCGGAAACATTGAGGCGGCCATTCGGTCCGGTCGTCAGGCCTTTTGCTTCAGCCTGGATGCGGGCTGCCTGGAACGTCTGTCCGGCGGCAATAAGCGGCGCGAAGCTCAGGTCTGCCGCCACGGCTGGATCCGTCAGTTTTCCAGCGATTTTGATACCGCCAGAAAGCGCGCCGTCCACCGGCGCTTTAACAATCCGGGCGACCTTGCCGAGATCAGGCACGCTCAGCTTCAGGGCGCTGTCGATTTCTTGCAGCCCCGGGCCAAGCGTTACCGCACCGGATAGTGCTGCACCAAGCGCGGTTGCGTTCAGCCCTTTGAGCCTTAACCCATCAGGCCCGAACCGGACATCGCCCGCCAGTTTACCTTGGCCATTCAGGGGTAGGCCGGATAGAGGTGCGAGTGCGGCTAGGTTCAGGATATTCGCCGTGAAGGCACCCTCAACGACGCCCGAGAGGTCAGCGCCGCCATCAAACCGCGCTTCTGCCAAGCCTGCGCCGGTAATTTGCGCCTTGATGGGCAGTCGTGTTGCATCGGCGTCATAGCGCCCGGATGCATCAATGACCCAACGACGGCGGCTAAGCTTGGTGAGCTGGGGATCATCTAGCGTGATTTCCTTCAGCTCCAGCCGCGCGGTCCAGGGTGCGCCGAGCTGCGCAGCGGCAAGGTCAGGCGCTGTTTGAACCTTCAGCCAGATGTCGCTGGCTGCAACGGCGTTCATGGCGGCCCGATTGGCAGTGATGGTCGCGGAAATTTCGGGCTTTTTGACCGTGCCCGTAACTTCTGCCGTCATAGCCGGATTTTTAAGTTCAAGGCCGGGCGCAAATGGCGTGATTTTACTGACATCGATGGCTTCAGTCCGCACGGTCGCGTTGACGGTGCCGGTATCTGGCTCAAACCGGCCCTGCACGGCGATGGCCGCCGGTGCTGCCTTGGCAGTGAAGCGTTCGACGACAACGGCACCGGTTTCCGTTAGCCCGGCCGCTAGGTCGATGGCGAGTGTGTCGCCAATGGTTTCGCGCAAGTCGGCGGGTATCAGAACGGCTGGATGCAGGTCACCCTGTACCGTTGTTTGGATTGCATTGCCGGACCGGTTGAGCGTGATCGCTAGGTCCGCCAGCTTGGATGCGCCAGTCTTGCCGTCCAAGCGCCCTTTCCAGGCGGAAAGATCTCCCGCACCCATCAGCACAGCCTGCACGCCATCCGGCAAACCAAGCAGATTGGTCGCGAGGCCGCCTGCCGGGTCATCGACCATCAGGTCAATATCGAAATGATTGTCAGCAAGCCGGTAGCCGCCAGAAAGCTTCAAATTGCCGGGGCCGTCTAGCCGATCTACAGCAATTTTCGCTTCCGCCGCGCCAGCTACATATCGTGCGTTGCCGTTCAGGCTTAGGCGTGCGGGCGTGCCAGCGACAGCTTCCGCAATCACAATTTCTTTAACGCTAAGGCGCTGTAGTTCGACGGAGATCGGCGGCGGTTCGAAAGGCTCGCTCGGTCCAGTATCCACTGGGGCGGGGTCAGAGGCAGGTTGGCGCGCCACCGTTACCCTGTCCACAGCAAGGTTTTCGATCAAGATTGTGCGGGAAAAGAGCGCCATTGGACGCCACTGGAAGGTGGTGTTTTCGACTGTCAGCCAAGCGCCTTCCGGGTCTTGGACTTCGATTTTAGCAGCGGTCAACGCGCCAAACGGATCGCCCTCAAGGCCAGCAATGTGCACACCTGCTGCCTCTGCCTGGTTTGCGACGAAATTGCGCCCGCTATCGCTCGCCAACCAGTATCGCCCGCCAATCACCGCAACGGCGATGAGTACGGCAAGCGCCAGCAGGATGACGCCGCACCATTTCAGAACACGCAGCATCAGAATGCTTGTCCAATGCTGATGTAGAATTCAAACAGATTGTCCTGTTCGCGCGGGTTCAACGGCGCGGCGACATCCAGGCGGAGCGGCCCAATGGGGGTGTAATATCTAAGGCCAAGCCCCGCAGCGAAGCGGAAATCTGTGAAATCTGGGCTGGGGTCCTCGAAGGCAGACCCGCCGTCGATGAAAGGTACGATGCCAATGTCGTCTGTGATCCGCCAGCGCATTTCAACGCCGAATTCCAGGGAAGAGCGCCCACCTTCAGGATCATTCCCAGCGTCGAGCGGACCTACGGACTGGAACTCGAACCCGCGGATCGAACCGCTGCCGCCTGCATAGAGTCTGCGGCTTGCAGGAATGCGGTCCCGTGCAGGCCCCAAAATGAAGGCTGCACGGCTGCGGGCGGCAGCAATCAGCGTCTTGTCACCAAGCAAGTCATGATAGACCGACCCGCCCATGGAAAACGTCGTGAGGAAATCTGTGTTGTCGAGCGTGATTGCAGCAGGCTCCAGCTTGAATTCGAGCTTGTAGCCTTTGGACGGGTCGAAAGGATCGTTGCTGCCATCGTAAAGGGCGATGAGTGGGAATGCGGCGACAACATTCTGGGTCTCTATGCCATTTTCCGACGTGTCCAGCACTTCCAGCACGCCAGTCGCAGAGCCTTTCCAGCGCTTGCCAAACGGGCGACTGACGCCCGATTCGGCGGAGATTTTCTGTTCTTCGTAGGTCTCCGTTACTTCGCGCGCGATCTCGCCAGCAACATGAACCCGTTGATCCAACCGTTTCCAGTTCGGTGCTGCCAATTCAGTACGGAAACTCTGTTCGATCTCTGCGGCTTTCAGCGTCGCGGTTAGGTCTTCGTCTGAGCCAAAAATATTCCGGTGCACCCACTCAATGTCGGCTCCGGCACCTTCCGTTGTTGAGTAATTTAGACCGAGCGAAATAGTGCGCGGTTTGCGTTCCTTTGCGACCACGGTGAGATCCAGCTCACCGGCTTCATCAGGCGCATCATCCCAATTGATCTGGATGCCATTGAACAGACCGGTCTGGTAAAGGCGGCGGCGTGCGGCATCGATCTTTGAGATATCAAACAGATCGCCTTGGTCCAAATTGGCGACCCGTTTGAGGTATTTTTCCTTGGTCCGGTCTACGCCCGCGATAAATGTCTGGCCGATATTGACCCGGGGGCCTTCATGGATGTCCAGCACGACTGTCAGCGTCTTTTCATCATGGTTCACGACCGCGCGACGCTTACCTTGTTTAGCGAGTGGGTAGCCGGATTCACCAAGCTTTCTGAGTATCACGGGTCCCGCTTCGACGATCTTTTCAGACTCGGCCGGCCCGCCGACCACGATGCCAAGCAGGCTTAGATCCTTAAAAAGGCCTGGCGCGTCCGGTTTGTCATAATCAATCCGGTATTGCCCAAGTTTGTACCGAGGACCTGGGGCAATATCGAAGGTGATGGCGACTGGGGAGTTTGCAAAATCGATCTTCTGCTCGACCTTGTAGGCGTAATAACCTTCGGACTGCAGCGCCTTTTGGAAAAGCGCCACATCGCTTTCGACCCGGCGGATCAGCGCCGCCCGGCTAAGCGGTGGTTCAGCGACTTTGCGCTGTAATATGGATAGATCGACGAGCTTCTTTTCCAGCTTCTTTTGGGGCGCACTATAGAAGACTTCGTAGGCGTACACTTTGGTTGGCGCTTGGGTACTGGCGGGCTTGTCTGATGGATCGCCGCGTTCCACTTCCGGCGTGCCTTTTGGCTCTGGCTCCGGTTGTTGGGCCAGAAGCACGCGCGGCGGCGGCGCGGGTGCAGCCAGGGGTGCCTGGAATGCACTGCTGGGTTCTGAAGTTCGGCGCGCATCTAAGCCGTTTGCTGCTGCCGATGTGACAAGCAGCGAAGCCCACAGACCAATTGCTAGGTGTGAAATCAGGCGCATTGGCGCTGGGTGTATCAGGCCTGTTCCGGAATCAAAATTGGCTTCAACGCCGCGCCAGCCTTAATCGCCTCAAACCCCTCGACAGCGCGGTCGAGCGGCAGAACTGGGTCCGCGAGCATCGATATATCAACGCGGCCCTCGCTTAGGAGTTCCACGGACATATCCCAATCTTGCCAAAGCCTGCGGCCATGCACGCCGTAGAGCGAGATGCCGGTGCGAAGAATGGCGTTGATATCCAGTGGGTGCGGATCTTTCGGCCCGGCGACCAGGCGGATATCGCCCATGCGTTCAGTCGCTGCCAGCACGGCGTCCAAGCCGGAGGCTACCCCGGAATATTCGATGCCGACCTCCACCCCAAACCCGCCGGTTGCGTCTTTGGCAGCCTTGGCGACATCTGTTTTGGCGGGATCGATGATCAGATCAGCGCCCATCTGTTCGGCTAACTTCAGGCGTTTCAGATTCGGATCGGCTGCCAGTACGCGCCGGGCACCGAGCGCACGGGCAGCCGCGATCGTCATCAGGCCAATCGGCCCGCAGCCGTTCACCAGAACCGTCCGCCCAGATACGCCCCGTTGCGCCATGCAGGAATGCACAGCGATGCCAAACGGCTCGATCATGGCAGCCAGATGATCGTCCATACCGGCGGGTACGGGACGGGCGATCTGTGCTGGAACGGCGACCCGGTCAGCAAATCCACCGTCAATGCTGATCCCCGGATAGCCCAGAAATTGGCAGAGGTGCGCATCGCCCCGGCGACAAAACCGGCATTCCCCACAAAAGATATGGCTTTCTAAGCTGACGCGGTCCCCAACTTTGATATGCGTGACGCCAGTGCCAAGCGCCTCCACGATGCCGGTCGCCTCATGGCCCAGAATACGCGGCGGTGCGACACGGGGCTGCATCCGTGGTGCCCAGTCATAGATTGCCATGTCTGTGCCACAGATACCGGCGGCGAAAACGCGGATTAGCGCTTCGCCATGGCCTGCCTCTGGTTCCGGCGCATCAATGACGCCGACACTGGCTTCCGCTTTCGCTAGTTTGGCGACGGCGCGCATGAGCTTTTATCCTTCTGGCCTGACTTCGTCCTAGACGTTGTATACGTCCAACGGAATGTCTACCCGGTCGTTCAGGAATGTGATGTGCTTTTTGGCTATTTTAAGGCCGTCATCGCCACGCTGCAGCACGTAGTCATAGCGCCCGCCGTGGCTGCGGGGGCCTTTGCGGTCTGCATATTGGTGGACGGTCCAGCTGCAGGTCACCTCAATTCGGTCCTGATCTCCGCCCAAAATCAGCACATTGCCGATCACATGGGCGCTGCGCGGCATGGGCGCTGAGGCATAGGAATCCCGCGTGTTGATCCGATAAACGCGGTCATCCAGCCCAGCTTTGGTTGGGAAGTAGATCAGGAAAAGTTCGGCGTTCGGGTCTGTCGCGAGCGTGGTTTCGTTGATCCACGCCGGCATCAAATATTCTGCATCTTCCAGATAGAGATCGAGCCAGCTGTCAAACTTCCTGTTGTCCAACAGGTAAGCCTCACGAAAGATCAGCCGCTCGACTTCATATTGCAGGCGAATATCAGCGTCCGATACGGCGTTCATGGCTGCGACGCCATCAGCTCGGCCCAGCGGCGGTATTGCCCCACAAAAATCGTCTCTAAGTCCCAAGGCGTATTGCTGGCGACGGGGTTGATGTTGAGCAAGCGGGCATGTGCGTCCGGCCCTTTGATCTCCGTCGCTTGGCCGCGCTCGAACGGCGACCATTTGGCGAGTCTGCCGCCGACGCCCGCCTGCGTGTCCTCCAGCGCCACGGAATCATCGGGGGTCGCGAGACCGCTGGTCAGGAAGAAGTCCCGGAATTTGTTGAGACGGGCGGTGCGGGCCTGCACGCTCTCGCCTTTGGGTGCGATGCAGTAGACGCGCACTTCGGTGGAGGAGGCGCTTAATGGCCGAATAATACGGATTTGGGTGGAGGATTGGTCCATCAAAAACAAGTTCGGATAGAGCAGCAGATTCCGCCCGCGCCCGACCATCCAGTTCCACTTTTCCTGCCCGACTTCGGGAAGGACTTTATCTTTGGCCTCATACAAGGGTGCTGCTTCCGGTGCCCCCCGGTCTGACCAGATGATGTTGTGGCCATTGCCGAGATCATAGCAGGCGGTCTCGACCGCACCCGGGTCAAAGCGCGCGTTTTCTGTCAGCTTCATGCCAGATGCGCCGTTGATTTCATTCCGCCGCCGGACAGTCTGCGCGAAATTCCGGTGAACGACGCCCACATGGTAGCCATCAACGCCGTTCTCGACCTGAAGCTTCCAGTTACAGTCCACCACATAAGCGGCGGAGCCTGGCAGCACCTCCATGCCGTCAGGCGATTGGTCGGCCAACATGTCGATGAAGGGGAGGGTTTCGGCTAGATGCTCCATCAGCGTTGGCGCATCCGGGTTCAGGCAGGCGAAGATGAAACCTTTGTAGCTTTCGACGCGAGGAACGGGTGTCAGATTATAGCAGCTCTTATCAACGCCATTGGGGAAGCCAGCGGCTTCATCCTTGATACGAATACACTCGCCGGAGGATTTGAAGGTCCAGCCGTGATACCGGCACACAAGCACGCGGGCGTTGCCCTGGCGATTGGCCGTCAGCAATGCGCCCCGGTGTGAACACGCGTTGATAACGCCGCTAACACTGCCGTCATCCAGCCGATTGATGATGACCGGCTGGCGACCAACTTCGGTCCAGATATAGTCGCCTGCACTCGGGATTTGGCTTTCGTGGGCGACATACATCCATGTTGCTTCAAAGATGCGCTCCATCTCCGCTTCGAACACGGCCTCGTCGTCATACATACGTCGGTCAATCCGGAACTGACCTTCGCTCGCCCGGTCATCGACCATTTGGGCGAACTGATCTGGTTGGGCCGGGCCGCTTGCGTCTGGCATTCAGAACCTCCTGTGGGATCTGATGCGGAGCTTACGCTATGGCCGCTAAAAGGAGAAAGGGCGCCCTCAGATGAAGGCGCCCTCGAAGTCTCTCGTCACAAACCTAGCCGCTTAGCTAAACGCCTGTAGCCCCGTGATGGCCCGGCCCAGGATCAGCGCGTGGATGTCGTGGGTGCCTTCATAGGTGTTGACGGCTTCCAGGTTCATCATGTGGCGGATCACGTGGTATTCGTCTGAAACGCCGTTGCCGCCATGCATATCACGGGCGACGCGGGCCATTTCCAGCGCCTTGCCGCAGTTATTGCGCTTGATCAGCGACACCATTTCGGGCGCCGCCTTGCCTTCGTCCATCAGGCGGCCAACACGCAATGCGGCCTGGAAACCGAGCGAGATTTCGGTCTGCATGTCCGCAAGCTTCTTTTGCATCAGCTGTGTCGCGGCGAGCGGGCGGCTAAAGGCTTTCCGTTCCATCACGTATTCACGGGCTGCCCGCCAGCAGAATTCGCCAGCCCCCATAGCGCCCCAGGCGATGCCGTAACGGGCTTTATTCAAGCAGCCGAATGGGCCGCCGAGGCCACGGGCTTTCGGCAGTTTGTTTTCTTCCGGCACGAACACGTCATCCATGACGATTTCACCGGTTGGCGACGCCCGCAGCGAGAACTTGCCCTCAATCTTCGGCGTTGTCAGGCCTTCCATGCCGCGCTCCAGGATGAAGCCGCGGATGACGTCGTCATCGTCCTTCGCCCAAACGACGAACACGTCTGCGATGGGCGAGGAAGTGATCCACATCTTGGCGCCCTTAAGGCGATAGCCGCCATCAACGGCGACAGCACGCGTTTTCATGCCGCCAGCGTCAGAGCCGTGGTCAGGCTCTGTCAGGCCGAAGGAGCCGACATGCTCGCCAGAGGCCAGCTTTGGCAGGTATTTCTGCTTCTGCTCCTCAGACCCATATGTGTGGATCGGATACATGACCAAGCTGGACTGTACGCTCATGGCTGAGCGATAGGCGCTATCACAAGCCTCAACCGCGCGGGCGACCACGCCGTACATCACAGCCGTGCCGCCGGGGCAGCCATAGCCTTCCAGGCCGACGCCGAGGAAACCCGCATCGCCCATTTTCTTGTAGATGGCGCGATCAAAGGTCTGGTTGCGGTTGGCTTCCAGCACGCCCGGGAACAATTCTTGCTCGCAGAAGCGGGCAGCGGCTTCGGATGTCATCCGTTCGTCTTCGTTGAGTTGTTCACCCAGCAGTAATGGGTCCATCCAATTAAAGGGAGGCAGGGTGCTGGTTTTCTTTGCGCCGTCGGGCATGGAATTGCTCCTCAAATGGTTAAGACGGCGGCAAGGTTTCCGCCAGTATCATTGTGCTTCAGTCATGGTTATAGCCGCAGTTTGCGCGCCAGGGGAGATACGATGCGCCGCAGGGAAAATAGCGCGGGCCTCAGTGAGGTTTTTGTCGAGTTTCAACAGAACGGCTCCTATACGAAGGCGATCGCGATTGACCCCGTTTCGATGGTCGAAGTGTCCATCGTCGGCGCGACCGCCAGCCCGCGACATATTTTGCAGCAGGCCGCAGTGCGGAAGCTCGAATACGTGCTGAAAAACAAGCGTGGCGCCGCGGCTCCTGGGCGGGGGTTGCTCGCCTAATGCAGCCTCCATTCTGCAGGCTCCCACCCTCTCCCTGATCCCTATCCCTCCGCTGGAGGGCGAGGGGACTCTCACGAAGCCCGCGTTATTTCTTGTTGAACCCTCGCCACCCATTGGGGGGAGAGGGCAGGATTAGGGGGGAAGGCAGCGGGCGAGAGAAAAATCGCCCGCCTTTAACGCTTCCCGCCTTTACCGCTTACCCCTGGCATCCACCGGCCAAATGTCGACCAGCACATCGCCCCGGCACACGTGATAGCAATCATGCAGGTTGATGGTAGGGTCGCAGTGCGGAGTCACACATTCCATGGCGTCGCCGATTTTTAGGGCGGCAGCACCTTCAGGCAGCGTCACCCGGCCATGCTCATCGCCGGACCAGCCATATGTGGCACCTTCCGGCGCGCCGCTGGCAATCACGGGCATATAGCCTTCTGTCGCAAAGCACTTAAGGCCGGCATCCGTCGTCACGAACTTTTCGTGCTGTGCGGAGACAACGCTGGTGCGGAGGAAGAGTGCGTCCTTGAAGGGGCGTTCGCCGCCGCCGCGCAGATCAACCCGGTTATAATCCACATCCATCACGATGAAGGACCCGGCCTGAAGCTCGCCAAGGCCATCTGCGTCGGCTTCGATTGCGTGGGTGCCAGTGCCGCCGCCTGTCAGCAGTGGGGGGGCTATGCCTGCCTCCTTCAAGGCCGATTCTACCTGGCGCATATGCCGGGCGACTTCTTCTGCGCCGCGTTTGCGTTCCTCAAAATCAACGATGTGCTGCAACTGCCCGGCATAGCCTTGGATACCACCAAAGCGGAGCGCCTGGGCCGCATCAATATCCCGCGCAAGCGCTGTCGCCTGTTGGGCGGATGGCACGCCCGTGCGATTGGCGCCCACGTCGTTATCAATAAACACCGTCAGCGGCTTCCCGCCTTTGGCTTCCGCCGCCGCTGCCAGCATGGCGACATTGGTCGGATCATCTGTGACGACGGCCAAATCATCCGCGATTTCATTCAGCGCTAAAAGCCGATCAATCTTCGCAGCCTGAACAACGGGGGAGGTGATGAGCACGCCCGGAACGCCGCCGCCTGCCAAGGCTTCCGCCTCGCCCAATGTCGCGCAACAGGCACCGACAGCACCTGCATCCACCAGCATTTTCGCAATCGTGACTGATTTATGCGTTTTGGCGTGTGGGCGGATGCGCAGGCCTTTGGCCTTCGTCCAGCTTAACATGGTGGCGATATTGGCCTCCATGATGTCCAGGTCGAGCACCAAGGCCGGTGTCGACAAAGCCGCGCGGGAGCCCGGTTGCCCCACCAGATGCGCGTTCACGGATAAAGTTGTGAGGTCCAGAGGCATGGCGATGCCTTTCAAAAGGTGTTGCGTTGGGTGGGGGTGGCTGCAGGCACCATATCAAGTCGGCCAATGCGCCTTCAAATGCTCAGCCATTGCCATCATCCCGCCCGTGTCCAGCGTGATCGCGTCGCCCAAAGCAGGCGGTCCGGGCCAGCCGGAATCTGCGTTCTCAGCACCATTGAAGCTTCGCGCCGCCGAATAGCGGGGGATCACGTGATAGTGGACGTTCGGGTCCACCATCATCAGCATCAGATAGTTGATCTTGTCGTAATCAAACGCGGCCTTCAGCGCTGTCTCAATATCCTTGATCGCTGGGGGCTGCGCCGCAAACGCTTCCGCTGAGATGTCGGAGAAGGCCTCTGCATCCTCCGTACAGGCCAACACCAACGACCCCCAGGTTGGCTGCGCCGGTCGCACCAGCACCACCCACGGCCCGTAGTCTTTCACCAGGGATGTGGGCCAGCCGAATGCAGCGATGGTCTTGTTGGGCGCTTCAGGTGGATTTGAATTAGGCATGGGCTGCCGCCGCTTTCGCGTCCCGGCGGAGGGCGGAGAGTGCGCCGCCGCGCATGACTTTGCCTGGCAGGTCATGGCCGACAATATCTTCGGCAAGGCGGGCGCATTCGATTAGGGCTTCCAGATCAATGCCGGTTTCGACGCCCATTTCATCACACATGAAGACGATGTCCTCAGTCGTAACGTTGCCTGCTGCGCCCTTGTGGCCCGCAAACGGGCAGCCGCCGAGGCCTGCGATGGAGCTATCGTAAAGGTCGACGCCCATTTCCAGCCCGGCATAGACATTGGCGATGCCGCAGCCCCGGGTGTCGTGCAGGTGCAGGCAGATGCGCTTGTCTGGCCAGCGGTTGCGAACAGCACCGACGACCTCTTTCACAGATTTAGGCGTCGCCCATCCAACAGTGTCAGCGAGGCTGATGATCCCGATATCAATGCCGGTTTCGGCTTCAAGCGCCAGCAGTTCTTCGAGCCGCTCAACCACGCGTGCAGGCGGAATATCGCCTTCGAAATTGCAGCCCCACGCTGTCATGATGGAGGCGCGCGTCACCGGGATGCCGTGCTCCTGATAGATGGCGATCTGGTTGCGCTGAACGCCGACATTTTCCTTGAACCCACGATTAGTGTTCATGCCCATAAACGTCTCAGACGTCGTCGTTGAGATGGAGCCAGCCATGTAGATGTCATCTGCCGCAATCGCCCGCTGCAGGCCTTTCTCGTTCAGCCACAGCACGTGATGCGCAACACCTTCCTTGCGTTTGAAGCCTTTGACGACCTCATCCGCATCCGCCCAGCCCGGCACCCGCTTTGGGTTGACGTATGACGCCACCTGAATTTTCTTCAGCCCAGTTTCCGTCAGCGCATCAATCAGTTCGATCTTGCGGGCTGTCGTAATTGGTCCCGGCTCAATCTGAAAGCCCTCACGCGGGCCCTCTTCCTGAATATCGATACGGCTCGGCAGGTCGCTCATGGGGTCAATCCTTAGCGGTCGTTCAGGTTTGGTTTGGCGGAAAGCCTAACTCTTGACGTCTCCGGCTCCAAGTGTCCGGCCTTCGAAGCCTTCGGGAACAGCGCGGCCGCTGTCTGTGAAGGCTTTTTTGACGGCTTCCACATTGCCGGCAAGCACCGTGGTGCGGTTCTCTTTAGTCCAGCGGTTGCTATCGATGATGGTGTTGAGGGAGCCTTGGAATTTTGGTGCTACATAGCGGCCAAACAGCTCATAGCTCCGCAAAATCTGCTCCCGCGTCGCCCATTCATTGGCGCGGAAGAGCATGCCACCGAACCCGCCTTGGCTGAGTTCCAAAAGATATTCGATACCTTCAGAGATTTTGTCGGGCGAACCGATCAGCGTGGTACCCATCTCGACACCGTCTTTCAGCGGATCATCTGCGCGCCCCGGCGGGCGGCCAAGGGTTTCTTCGAAATAGGTGATGGTTTCCAGGCGTTCGCCAGCGCGGACTTCATTCAGCGCCTGCTCATCATCCTCCGCGCAGTGCATGTTGACGACGACGCGCCAATCCTTGCGGTTCATCTTGTGGCCGTGTTTGGCGGCCTCTTCCTCTGCGATATTCCATTGTTTCGCCAACATTTCTGGTCCGCCCGGAATACCAGCACCAATGGACAGCACGCCAATGCCGTGCCGCCCTGCAGCCATCATCCCAAACGGGGTAATGGTGGAAGCAACGGCGACCGGAAACCGGTCCTCCGACCAAGGTGCCAGGTGCAGGCGGGCCTCATTCAGCGTGAACCAGTCGGTTTCCATGGTGACGGGATCTTCGCATTTCAGCAGCGCCATGATTGCGTCCAGGGATTCGATCATGCGGCGGCGTTGGTCCGTTGGCTTGATGCCCATCATGTATGCGTCAGATGGCAGGGCGCCCGGCCCGCAGCCAAGCATGGTTCGGCCTTTGCTCATGTGGTCTAGCTGCACAAAGCGCTGCGCCACTAGAAGCGGGTGATGATAAGGCAGGGAAGTCACGCCAGAACCCAGCTTGATATGCCGGGTCCGCTGGAGGGCGGCACCAATGAAAATTTCAGGACTGGCAATGGTCTCCCACCCGGCGGAATGGTGCTCACCGACCCATGCTTCATCATAGCCAAGCTGATCCAAGCGCTCGATCAATTCCATATCTCGTTCCATGGAAAGCGTAGGGTTTTCGCCAATTGCATGGAAAGGAGCGAGGAATACGCCAAAGCTCATACCGCGTCGGGGCATGGGAGGGTCCTTTAAAGGGAGCAGAAAACTGCTCTATCCGGGATGATTGATGTGTTGACGCATAGCTTAGCGACGCACCCGAAATTGCCAAGTGGCGGAGACTGACGGTGCTCAAATTTTCATCAAAAGCGACGTGTGGCGACTATGCATTGTGCGATTTGAGGCCGTCAGCTTCTGAGCTTTTCTGTCGAGCCGTAGAATGCCAAGGCCTATCGTATTTGGCACGGCGCTTGCTGTTTGAGATTGGAGCGGGAAACCGGGGAATGGTGGATGAGACTTCCACACGCAATGGCGCTAACCTTGTTTGGCAAGACAGTACGGGATTATGCTCATGCTGACTTCTAGCCAAATCTGAACTGGGCGCATCCGGTGACCTAGTTCCAAGAAACATCAGCGCCGCTCAGTCAGGGCGGCTTTTACGCAGGAGAGCTAACTTGAAGAAAACGATTGGATTTTTGGGCGCAATCGCCCTCGCAGCTGGAGCCTTTTCCGGCAGCGCGCTGGCAGATAAACACGCAATGAAGAAAGAATATAACGTCGCCCTAGACGGCACGTTCGCACCCCATGCCATGCCCAAGCTTTCTGGTGGCATTGAAGGCTTCAACGTCGATCTTGCCAATGAAATCGGCAAGCGTCTTGGTGCCAAAATGAACATCACGGCGGCCCAGTGGTCTGGCCTGATCCCGGCAATGCAGGCTGGCAAGTATGACTTCCTGGTGGCACCGACAACAATCACCGAAGAGCGCGCGAAGACCATGCTCTTCACCGAGGGTTACCTGAACACGGACTTCTTGTTCGCTGTGAAAAAAGGCGCGCCTGCGATGGCGACCCTGGAAGACTTCAAGGGCAAGATCATTTCCGTCAACAAAGGCTCCGTTTACGATAGCTGGGCCCGCGGCCTTGAAGCGTCCATTGGCTGGAAGGTGCAGTCTTACGGCACGCAGACGGATGCTATTCAGGCTGTAATGTCTGGCCGTGCTTTCGCCAATGTGGCCGGCAATACCGGCGTTGCATGGGCTGTGAAGAAGAACCCGCAGCTTGAAGTGTCCTACAATTACTCCACGGGCAAAATGTTCGGCATGCCGTTCCGTAAAGACGATGCTGAAACCCGCAATAAGGTCGAAGCCGTTATTGAGTGCATGAAGCTCGACGGTACCTTCACCGCGATGAGCATGAAGTGGTTTGGCCTGGCACCAACGCCCGGTTCTGCTGCTGTGACGGTCCAGGGCGGCTACGGCCAGCCTGGTCTTGAGGGCTTCGAAGCAACGCCGCACGCGCCTAACTGCGGCTAATACACTACTGCTGGCCGGGCGATATGCGCCCGGCCAGCATCTTTTTTTAGCGCCGATGGAGCATTTGGCCCTTGAGCGATTCCCCTATCCTGGATGTCCAGGGCCTGCGTAAATCCTACGGCAAGCTTGAAGTGCTGAAGGGCGTTGATCTGGCCGTGCGCGAGCGGGAGTTGGTGTTTATCATCGGCCCGTCCGGCTCCGGCAAAAGCACGCTGCTGCGGTGCTGCAATCGCCTGGAAGAATCAAACGGCGGTGCTGTCATCTTTGATGGCACCGATATCACTGCCAAATCCACAAATATCAACGCCGTTCGCCAGAAGATCGGCATGGTGTTTCAGTCGTTCAATCTCTACCCGCATATGTCAGCGGAAGGGAATGTGGCCCTGGCACTGCGCAAAGTCCTGAAACGCCCAAAGGCAGAGGCGCTGGAACGTGCGCGGGCCGCACTGGATCGGGTGGGGTTGAGCGACAAGGCCGAAAATTACCCGAACCAGCTTTCAGGCGGCCAACAACAACGCGTCGCCATTGCGCGCGCTTTGGCGCTTGAGCCGAAAATGGTGCTGTTCGATGAACCAACCAGCGCGCTTGATCCGGAATTGGTCGGCAGTGTGCTTGAAGTCATGCGGGATTTACGAACTGCGGGCATGACCATGCTGGTTGTCAGCCATGAAATGCGTTTCGCCCGCGAAGCCGCAGACCGCGTCGTGTTCATGGATGAAGGGCATATCGTGGAGGAAGGTCCGCCGGACCAAGTGTTTGGTGACCCGCAAATGCCCCGCACCAGGGATTTCGTCTCCCGGATCGATCACTGACACATGAGCCCTGAAATCACCCAATGGGATCGCTTCCTCGCCAGTTTCTTCGATCTGGCGGTGATGCAGAAATACCTGCCGGACATCGTCGATGGGTTCCTGCTGACGTGCCATTTGGCGATCCTCATCGTCATCTCCGGCTTAGCACTTGGTTTGATCCTGGCCGTAATCCGCGCTTATGAATTTTGGCTGACAAGCTGGCTGATTGTTGTTTTCGCAGATGTCATGCGCGCCCTGCCACCACTAGTGTTCATCCTGTTGCTCTATTTCGGCCTACCGGGCGTTGGCCTGAACTTGAGCGGCTATGCCGCCACCTATGTCACGCTGACATTGGTCCTGGCTGCATTCTCTGAGGAAATTTTTCGCGCTGGGATTTTAGCGACACCCAAAGGCCAGTGGGAGGCCGCGCGCTCTACCGGTCTCGGGTTCGGCCAATCGCTGGCCTATGTGATCATGCCCCAGGCGATCCGCATGACAGTCCCGCCGCTTACCAACCGCACCATCGCCATCGCAAAGAATACGGCGCTTGGCACGGTTGTCGGCGTTGGTGAAATTTTGAATCAGGCGACGACGGGTCAGTCATTCTCCGGCAATGCGTCGCCGTTGGTTTTAGGGGCGCTGGCCTATCTCATTCTGTTCATACCCGTGGTGATTTTCGGCCGGTGGGTTGAAACGCGCTTCGCGTGGCGCAGGACATAGGGAGGGGCGAGCAGAATGGAATTCATCCTCCAGAACTTCTTCAATTGGGATATCGTGACCCAAGCTTGGCCGCTGCTTTTGCGCGGCTTCGGTATGACGTTGATCCTGATGGCCGCTGTCATCCCCGTCGGCTGCATTGGCGGGCTAACGGTCGCCTTGCTCGGCCAGTCCCGCTATCGCACTGTCCGCTGGCTGACCATTATTTATGTGGATTTCTTCCGGGCATTCCCGCCGCTGGTCCTGCTGATCTTCATCTATGCAGGCCTGCCGTTCGCGGGCATTGATCTGCCGGCTATCGTCTCCGTCTGCCTAGCTTTCCTGCTGAACTCATCCGCATATTATGGCGAAGTCTTCCGCGCCGGTATCGAAAGTGTCGGCACCGGCCAAGCAGAAGCCGCCCGGTCCACCGGCCTCAGCGGATTTCAAACAACCACCTATGTCGTCCTCCCCCAAGCCATCCGCAACGTCCTGCCAGACCTTGTCAGCAACACGTTGGAGGTCGCCAAACTCACGTCGCTGGCCAGCGTCGTCGCCTTACCGGAGTTGCTATATTCCGCAGACATGGCCCGCTCCGTCACCTTCAACGCAACGCCAATCGTGATGGCCGCAGTGCTGTACCTGGTCCTGCTATGGCCCTTGGTCCGACTCCTCTCCCGCATCGAACACCGGTCGATGGGTAGCCGTTAGCCCTCTACAAACGTCAAAATTACTTGGTCCGCCGCCAAGCTGGCGCCAGCTTCTGCTTCCACTACAGCAATCTCTGCCGTTTTCTCCGCACGCAGCACGTTTTCCATCTTCATGGCCTCGACGATGGCTAGCGCTTGGCCGGGTTCGACCGTGTCGCCTGCTTCGACCATTACGGCTTTGAGGAGGCCGGGCATGGGGGAGAGGAGGAGGTTGGAGGTGTCTGGCGGGAGTTTTTCTGGCATCAGCGCGTGCAGGGCTGCGATGTCTGGCGTCAGCACCAGCGCGCGGGCTTCGACGCCGCCGTGGGTGATGATGTAGCCGGGGCCGTCGCGGTCTATCTGGACGGCGACTTGGATATCGCCGACATCGCCTTCGAACAGCAGCTTTGCGGGGTCCGGGTCCCCCGCGACGTGGATGGTTTGGCCGTCCATCACAACTGCCGCCCCGTGGGCGTCCAGCGTGACGGATACTTCCCGGCGCACGTCCGCCAGCAGCACGACGTAATCATGCACGAGCGGTGGTGGCGTGAGGGCGGAATTGGCGGCAAGCGCTCGGTCACGTTCTGCATTGGCGGCATGGCGAGTAGCGATCACAGGGGCGATGATGTCCATCCGTGCGTCGGCCAGCAGGTCATTCTCAAAGCCTTCGGGAAATTCTTCCTCGATGAACGCGGTTGAGATATTGCCGGAACGGTGGCGCGGATGATCGACGATGGCGGAGAGGAACGTCAGGTTATGGCGGATACCCCGCGTCTGGAACCGGTCCAGCGCAAGAGTCATGCGATTGATGGCCTCATTGCGGTCCACGCCGTGGGTGCAGAGCTTGGCGAGCATCGGGTCATAGAACATCGACACCTTGCCGCCTTCTGCCACACCGGTATCAACCCGCACGCCATCTTTCTCCACAGGTGGGCGATAGCGCGTTAGCCGGCCTATGGAGGGGGAGAAATTGCGTGTGGGATCTTCAGCATAGAGGCGACATTCGAGCGCCCAGCCATTAATTTTGAGATCGTCCTGGCCAAAGCCAAGCTTTTCGCCAGACGCGACGCGCAGCATCTGCTCGACCAGATCAAGGCCAGTGATAAGCTCAGTCACCGGATGCTCGACCTGTAGGCGGGTATTCATTTCCAGGAAGTAGAAATCCCGGTTAGGGCCAACGATGAACTCCACCGTTCCGGCGGACTGGTACCCAACCGCAGCGGCGAGTGCGACGGCCTGAGCGCCCATAGCAGCGCGGGTTTCAGCATCCAGGAAGGGGCTTGGCGCTTCCTCAACGACTTTCTGGTGGCGGCGTTGGATGGAGCATTCACGCTCAAACAAATGCACCGTATTGCCGTGGCTATCGGCCAGCACCTGGATTTCGATGTGCCGAGGATCCACGACGAATTTCTCAACGAACACCCGGTCATCGCCGAAGCTGGATTTGGCCTCAGACGCGGCGCGGACCAACCCGTCCCGGGCCTCATCATCATTGAACGCAATCCGCATGCCTTTGCCGCCGCCACCGGCAGACGCCTTCAGCATGACGGGATAGCCGATTTCATTGGCGATGCGGACGACCTCTTCGGGGTCCGTGATCGCGTCGGCGGAACCGGGCACGGTAGAAACGCCCGCTTCTTTCGCCAGCCGCTTGGATTCAATCTTGTCGCCCATTGCATCGATTGCGGATGGTGGCGGGCCGATAAAGACCAGGCCAGCTTCGGCAACGGCGCGCGCGAAGCCAGCGTTCTCAGATAAAAACCCAAAGCCCGGATGGATCGCCTCCGCGCCGGTATCCTTAGCCGCCTGGATAATCCGTTCTGCCACCAAGTAGCTTTCAGCCGCGGGTGCGGGGCCAATGGCGACAGCCTCATCCGCCTGCAAAACATGGGGTGTCCCGGCGTCAGCGTCGGAATAAACCGCCACAGTTTTCACGCCTAGGCGCTTAGCGGTCTTGATAACCCGGCAGGCGATTTCACCTCGGTTGGCGATCAGGATTTTAGAGAACATATGTGGGCTCAATCATTCTCGTTCGGTGCATTAAAGATATGATACTGCCCATCGCCGACTTTGACGACTTTCGGCACAGTCTGCATTCCGGCCGCCGCCGCTAATTGGCCAAGGCGCGCCTGAATAGTTCCCGCACTCATATCCGGGAAGATGCGGGTTTGGAACTTGGATGGTCGCCATTTTTTGCGGAACAGCCAGCTGGGCTTCCAGCGGGGCGCTGTGGGCGTTGATACGCCCAATGCTTCCGCAACATGGCTGGCGATACGTTCAGCTGCGAAAGCGCCGTCTTGGGCTGCAAAAAATTCTTCAAAGCGGGCGCGCTGGGCTGCTTTGGTTTCAGGGTCAGTTTCACCTGCCAGGATAGCCCGGGCTTTAGCAATCACCGCATCTTCACTATCCCCAACGGCCCCAAGCGCGCCGGAGAGGAAGTAAGTGTGGAGCGGTGACGGAATCGTTTGATAGCAAACGGTTGGCTTATCCAGTGCAAAAGCTTCTGTCGCGGTGGTGCAGCTGGTGTGAACCAACACATCACAGGCGGACAGCCATGCAGCGGCAGGGCCTTCACGAACGATATGAACGCCCTCGGTGCCCGCCAATTTCTCTTCGTATGGCTCCAACTTCTCCATCGGATGTGGGCGCAGCACGACTTGGTGGTCTGGAAATTCCTTCCGCAGGCGCAGAACTAGAGGCGCGGCTGCAGCCAAGTTCGCCGTCTCAAACGCGACAAGGTCATCAACGAAGGCTTTGTCTTCCGGCACATCCAGGTTGATGCGGCCGTCCCGCGTTAGGCTGCGGATCAGTCCATCTGCCGTGTTCTTAGCGGAATTGACGAGGCCGATATTCGTATTGACCAGAATAAACGCGCCATATTTCGCTCGGATCGCTTTGGCGTCCTCCGCATACATGGAGCGGAGCTCTGGGCGCAGGAAATCCCAGCGCGGGTTACCGGTGATTGTCAGCTTTCCGCTATGGGCCGGATATTTTTCTTCCAGCGCCCGGGCATGGCGCGGGCCAAGGCAAAATACGGTCTCACAAGCCGCCATAGATTTCGGATGCACCCAGCGCAGCCGACCACTGCCCTCGCCCAGCCCTGGCATTTCTTCGTCTATGGCAGTGATACGATGGCCAAGCTTTTGAATGCGGCCCATGGCTTTGGCGTCGCCAGGAGTTAGTGTTTTGAATATCCAGAAGCCTTTGGGCATCCGACTGGCGTTCTTCTGCAGCAGCCATTTCTGGCCGGTCACGACCTCAACGCCGGAAGCTGTTGCGTACAGGGCAATCAGCAGCCGGGAATCCAGTTCCCTCGAAGCGATTTCCATCGGCATATATAGGAAGGGTGGCTGTGTCGCGGGCACGTTGGGGCTGGTTCCAGTCAAATGAAATACCGTCTGTTGATCTAACGGCAACGGCCGGGCCTGTCTACAGAATGGCGTCTCTCGGACAGAGCATGAGGCGCTACGGCGTAAGATCAAGCTTTCTCCCCAGCGAGACTGTCGTACGGCGATGAGAAGTGCCTCGACACCAGGAACATGGCTCTCGATCTGGTGACGATGTATCTCGCGCAATTCCAGCGTTTGATTTGGATTGCCCGCGCGGCCTCCGCACCCGTCCGCTTTGAAGCGGTGGTGCGGGCGGCCTGGTGGTAGTTTGCCGGTCCCTAGTTCGGCGGATCGCAGACGACGGTGCCCATTTTGCCCGGCGTTGAGAGTTCCAGAATATCCAAATCCTCGGACGTGCCATATTCGTTGTGCTTCATGCCGCCGGGGATATACAAGCTCTCGCCTTCTTTAATCCGCAGCTGCTCGCCGGTCTCAAATTCCAGATCGACCCAGCCTTTCAGCACATAGACGAATTGACCTTCGCACTCGTGATAGTGCCAGCCGGTGGGCTCCGTCATACCGCGAATGGCGGTCATGGTTTGCGCACGGAGAGCGCCGCCCGATGCATCCATCACGCCTAAGTCCCTGTAGCGAAAGAAATCGCGGCGTCCCTCGACCGGCGGCGCGCTTTCACGGGTAGCGTGAGCGATGCGGCCCTTGGCGGGGGCTTTGGCTGAATCGGGCATGGGATGTCTCCTGTTGTTCATGATTGTCGAGACCAAACCTAGCGCGGATTTGCAACGCCGCGCCAGTTCACACGCTATCTACAGTTCACGGGAGGATTCTTCTGCGCTAGCCTTCCCTTCAGAACCGGACCCGGAAGCCCAATCCAGAAGGATAAGTTATGCGTATTGTCTGCCAACTGCCCACTGACAATTGGAACCGCGCGGGGACCCGCGCCAAGTGGGCGGAAGGCATTGGCTATGATGGCGTCACCACGTCTGAACTCGCACATGACCCCTTCATGCCTTTGGCGATTGCTGGCCATTCCACAAACCGTGTAGCGCTTGGCACCTCCATCGCCGTGGCGTTTCCGCGAAGCCCGATGATCGCTGCCAATATGGGGTGGGATTTGAATGCGCAGACGGGTGGGCGGTTTGAATTCGGCCTTGGCACCCAGGTCAAAGGTCATAATGAACGCCGGTTCTCGACACCCTGGGTCGCGCCCGTCGCCCGGATGCGGGAATATATGCAGGCGATCCGGGCAATCTGGAACGCTTGGGAGCACGGCGAAAAGCTGAACTTTGAAGGCGAACACTACAGCTTCACCCTAATGACGCCGGAATTCTCCCCACCGAAATCGGGCCTCCGCCTGCCGCCGCTGACCGTGGCTGCTGTTGGCCCGGATATGCTTCGAATGGCGGGGCGGATCGCTGATGGCGCGCGCCTGCATGGCTTTTGCACACGGAAATACATCGAAAATGTGTGTATGCCGAAGGTCGAGGAAGGCATGGCGCGCAGTGGCCGGGACCGCGCATCTTTCGAGATTTCAGGCGGTGGGTTCGTTGCCACAGGTGCGGATGAGCAAGCTGTTGCTGAGAAGTTGGATTGGGTGCGCTACCGGGTTGGTTTCTATGGCTCTACGCGTACATACTTACCGGTATTTGAGCAGCATGGCCTGGAAGAGCTTGGCTTGAAGCTCCACCAGATGTCGAAGGAAGGCAAGTGGAATGAGCTTGCGGCACAGGTGTCAGATGACGTGGTTCGCCTGTTCGCCGCTGTCGGCACATATGATGAATTGCCCGCTGCCGTCGCCGAGCGATTTGGCGGCGTTGTGGACACGCTCCGCCTGGATTTGCCGGATGATATCGATCCCGATTTGCACAAAGACCTGATTGCCAAACTGCGAGCGACACCAGTGGCGTTTGATGGATTTAAGACAGCGGCATAGGCATCAGAAGAAACCAGAGCTGGAAATTATTCCGGTTTAGGCGTAAATCAGCAGAAAGCGTGAACATATTTCACGTTTCTGGAGATTCCCATCTATGTCTGATATCCCGCTAAGTGACGACCTGAAGCCGCTCGATTTCCGTATCCTCAACGCGCTGCAACAAGATGCGCGTGCAGGATTGGAAACCATCGCCAAAGACGCGGGCTCGTCCCGCACCGCCGTGTGGAACCGCGTCAAACGTTATGAGCAGACGGGCCTGATCCGCCGCTACGCAGCCCTGCTGGACCCTGAAAAAGCCGGCGTCGCGGAGACATTTTTTGTATCCGTCCGCACAGATCGCCACGAAGCGGAATGGCTAAACGCCTTCAGCGCTGCCATTCAAGACATGCGTGAAATCACCGAAGCGCATCGCCTGGCCGGTGCGGAGGATTATTTGCTGAAGGTCCAAGTGCCCAGCACCCGCGCGTTTGACGCCTTCTACCGGCGCCTGATAGAGCGCATCGGCATTCACACCGTATCCTCCAGCCTGTCCATGGAAACCATTAAACCGGTAACGGCGCTGCCGCTGCCGGAATAGGTCAGCTATCTTTGGCAGCCTTTGCTAAATCAGGCCCTGCGTGCGGACCAAGGGCGGCGGCGACGCCGACTTTGGTATCTTTCAGGGCCGCAGCGGCACGGGGGTTTTCCATGATTTTGTTGAGAATGCCCTGCTGTGCATCCGCAAAACTATCCCGGTGCGCCACGACGTGTTCTCGGGATTTCCGGTAGGCGTCGAGCATGCCGTTCAGCTCGGGTGCTACATAGCGCATCACCAAGTCCCAGCTCTTCATGGTGTTTTCGCGGTTGGCCCAATCGTGCACGAACCCAACTGTGACGCCGTATCCGCCTGTCAGTTCAATCAGGTCCCGCAGGCGTTTGATCAGATCGTCCGGTGTGCCGATAACTGCGGTTGCACCTTCAGAAAATGCCATTTTCTCAACGCCCTCATGGGGGGTCGCGAAGGGGCCGACGCCGGGCCGTTGCAGTGTGCCGACATTATATTCGTTATGCCAATGGAACAGGCCGTCCTTGCACTGCTCAATCGCCTGCTCACGGGTTTCCGCCAGGTGCCATTGCAGGATGATTCGCCAGTTCTTGCGGTCCACGGCATTACCGTGCTTCTCGGCAGATTCCTCCGCAAATGACCATTGCGTTGGCAACGCATTCAGCCCGGCAGATGACATGGAGCCGATGGACAGCACGCCGGTATTGTATTTGCCGGCCAGCGTCATGCCCGATGGGCTGACCATGCTGGCGACAGCGAACGGCAACTCTTCTTGTAAGGGCAACAGGTGCAGGCCAGCGTCATTCAGGGTGAACCAGTCTGACTTGTGGCTGAACCGCTCATCACCGCGCAGCAAGCGCTGGATCACACCAAGCGCTTCATCCTGCCGGTCGCGCTGGGTCACGGGGTCAATGCCGAGGACATAGGCGTCTGACGGCAAAGCGCCAGGGCCAGAGCCAAACATCGCCCGCCCGCCGGTCATGTGATCCAACTGCACCATGCGCTGGGCCACAATGAACGGGTGATGGTAGGGCAGCGAGACAACGCCCGTACCAAGCCGGATGCGGTGGGTACGCTCACCGGCAGCTGCCAGGAACATCTCCGGCGAGGCGATGGTCTCCCACCCGGTAGAATGATGTTCGCCGCACCAAAACTCATCAAAGCCCAGCTGGTCCAGCCGCTCCACCAGGTCCAGATCAGACCGGTACTGCAGCATCGGATGCTCACCAATAGGATGATGCGGCGCCAAAAACGCGCCAAATTTCATACGGGACATAGGGGAAGTGCTCCGGCGTTTAGGAAGGATGTTTTCTTCATAGTAAGAGCTCCCGCGTGGGCGGGGTGTCGTCTGTCGGGCCTAGAATAGTGCCGCCAGCTTTCATTTTCTACTCAGGTGTTCGCGGCGTCATCAGCACGATGGGTAAGGTTTACAGGTTCTCTAAAAACGGCGGTTCAAGCGGCTGGTGTTATGACCTATGATACTGGCTGCCAAGCGGTTTAGGCGAGCAGGAGCGAGATAGCATGGACATCACGGTTGCGGCTGAAGAGGCGGGAACGGTCGTCGAGATCGCTGGGAGCCTGGATACCGTGACTGCGCCGGATGCTCAGACTGTGCTGGATCAAGCGATTGCGGATGGTGCGACGACGCTGGTCGTGGATTGCCAGGAGCTGGCGTATATCAGCAGTGCGGGATTGCGGATTTTATTGGTCGCGGCGAAGAAGGTGCAGCCGCTGGGTGGGCAGGTGCGGATGTGTAATCTCTCGCCAATGGTGCGGGATGTGTTTGATATTTCGGGCTTCACCGCCATTTTGCCAGTCTTCCCATCCCGCGCTGAAGCGTTGACTGGCTGACTGGGCAGACCCTGATGACCGCTATGGACCTTTCCCGCCCACGCACGCTGCTATTCATGTCGGTTGATCTGGCGGGTTCCACCAATTTCAAAGATATCACTGGCCCAAAGGATGGCAGGCCCGGCTGGTTGGAAGCGTTCGAGACCTATTTCAAAGAACTGCCGCTGGTGTTGATGGGCCAGGTGGCACAGGCGTTTCTTGAAGCCGAAAGTGTGCCTGAAGTTTCTGTCTGGAAGGTCATCGGCGATGAGATTGTGTTTCAGGCGGAACCGCGTACTGCCGAGGAAGCCCTGCTGCTGACGGAAGCTTTTTATCGCACCGTTGTGACATATGACGCTCGCCTGTTTGACCGCTGGCCATTGCGGATTCGCGGCTGCATTTGGGCGGCGCGCTTCCCGGATAGAAACATCGCCATTGAAATCCGTGAGATGGCGGATATGGGTGGCGGGGATGCTTACGTGGATTACCTCGGCCCCGATATTGATCTGGGGTTCCGCTTAAGCCCTCACGCGCATTTCGGCCAGGTGATTATGTCCATGAATCTGGCTGAAGTTCTGGCGCGCATGCCGGACCGGCACGGCTTTCATTTTCATTATCTTGGCAAGCAGGTGCTGAAGGGCGTCTATCGCGGGCGCCCCTATCCGTTGTTCCTGGTATCCCAACCTGATTGTCTGCCGGACCTTTGGACCTGGGAGGTCGAGGACCCGCCGCAATACCGCGCCGTGCGCGAGGACCCGCCCATGCCAGCGGCGGACATGATTGAACTGGCCGGAAAGGTGCGCGACTATCTGAATAAGGTGGCGCAGCTTGGGCTTGAGCCGCTCGATTTCTAAGTTTTCACAGACCTGACTATTCATATTTCTACTTTGGGAGAGAGACGCATGCGCGTAGTGGGCCTCGGCATTGGCTGGGATGAACTGAAAGCTGGCGATAAGCTGAAAACCATCAACCGCACCATCACGGAAGCGGATTTGGTGAACTTCATCAACGCAACCGGCATGGTCGAGATGATCTTCACGGACGCAACATTTAATGACCGGCATGGTGCCATCAAGGGTGGCCGACCCGTGCCTGGTGCATTGGTGTATTGCTTCTGCGAGGGCCTGCTGGTGCAAGGCACCATGCAGATGACTGGCCTCGCCATGCTGGAAACCACCATGAAAACCGTTGGCCCGACCAATGTTGGCGACACCATTCACTGCGAGGTCGAGGTGCTGTCTGTCCGCGAGACGAGCAAAGGCGGGCGCGGCATCGTCAAAACCCGCAATGATGCGATCAATCAAAATGGTGAGATCGTGCTGACCTATGAGGCTGTTCGTATGATGGCGAGCCAAGAGCAACGGGATGCAACGGCGGATTAGTTTCTGCTAGGCGCAGAGGCCTGCATAAAGTAGCTTTTGCGGGACTGAGAATTCACTTCAAGAATTGGGATGAGACCAATGGCGACGACCGGTATGCCGCTTTCGCGGTACAGGGTGCTGGACTTAACGCGGGTGCGATCCGGCCCCACATGTGTGCGCCAATTGGCGGACTGGGGTGCGGATGTCATCAAGGTTGAGGCCCCGCCTGATGGCAAAGAAGGCCTCGGCGGCGCTCGCGATGGGTTTGACTTCCAGAACCTGCACCGCAACAAGCGCTCCCTCACGCTGAACCTGAAAGCGCCGGAAGGCTTGGCTGTTTTCTACAAGCTGATCGAGCAGGCTGATGTTGTGGTCGAGAACTTTCGGGCGGATGTGAAGAACCGCCTGAAGATCGATTATGACAGCCTGGCCAAGATCAATCCGGGCATCATTCTTGGCTCAATCTCCGGTTTTGGGCAGGATGGGCCTTATGCCGACAGGCCTGGATTTGACCAGATCGCCCAAGGCATGGGCGGCCTGATGAGCATCACCGGCGAAGCAGGCGGTGGCCCGATGCGCGTCGGCATTCCGGTGGCGGATTTGTGTGCGGGCATGTTCTGCGCCCAGGGCATCATGCTAGCCCTTCTCGAACGGGAAGCGTCCAGCAAAGGCCAGTGGGTGCAGACATCACTGCTTGAAGCGCAAATTCAGATGCTGGATTTCCAGGCGGCACGGTACCTGAAGAATGGCGACGTGCCCAAGTCAGCCGGTAATGATCATCCGACATCGATCCCGACGGGCGTGTTTGAAACGGCGGATGGCCACGTCAATATCGCCGTTGCAGGCCAGGAAATCTACGAGCGCTTCTGTGATGCGCTTGGTGCGCCGGAATTGAAGGACCATCCTGATTTCGCAACAGGGCCGCTTCGGTCTGAAAACCGGAAAGCCATGAATGCTGCGATTGATGCCGTTACGCGCACCAACTCGTCTGAGCATTGGATTAACCATTTGAACGCTGCCGGGTGCCCCTGCGGCCCGATCTATTCGATGGATCAGGTTTTTGCAGATGCCCAGGTCCAGCATGTCCAGATGGCGGTGCCGTTGCAGCATCCGCGCATGGGTGAATTCGAGATCGTCAACCAGGCGATCAAGATGTCCCGCACGCCATCCTCCATCCGCACTGCCACACCAGAGCAAGGCGAGCATACGGATGAAATCTTGCAAGACTTGGGCTATGACGCGGCAGCGATCGCGACATTGCGTGATGGCGGCGCTGTATAAAGCCTGAATTGAAAGCAAAAGCTTATGAAACTTGATTTCGGTACGGAGAAGATGATCGTCGAAGTGATCGACGGCGTCGGTTGGGTCACGTTCAACAATCCTGAGCGGC
This sequence comes from Alphaproteobacteria bacterium, assembly GCA_040263875.1. GTDB lineage: Bacteria > Pseudomonadota > Alphaproteobacteria > Bin95 > Bin95 > VMCJ01. The sequence goes on along the minus strand of JBDQJI010000002.1, from coordinate 55,888 downwards.
GGAATGCCGTGATGTGGGAAATGTGGGTCGCTATCCCGAAGATTTTCGCAGAATTGAGCGCGCGGGATGATGTGCGCTGCTGTGTCGTGAAGGGCGCTGGCGATAAGGCGTTCGTATCCGGCGCAGATATTTCTGAGTTCGCGGAAAAGCGCACCGGCGAAGAGCAATCCAAGCTTTACAATGCCACAAGCGACGCCGCTTACGCCGCCATCGAAAGCTTCGACAAGCCGTTGATCGCCATGATCCAGGGCTTCTGCATTGGTGGTGGATTGGCGGTTGCGCTCTCAGCCGACATCCGCATTGCGGCGGATAATACGGTCTATGCTGTGCCCGCAGCCAAGCTTGGGCTGGGCTATCGCTATCCTGGCATGAAGCGGTTGGTGAGCCTGGTCGGGCCTGCCTATGCGAAGGATATTTTCTTCACGGGCCGGAAATATTCGGCGGAAGAGGCCTTTCACATGGGGCTGATCAATCACTTGACGACGTTGGATGGCCTTGAAGCCAAAACCCGTGAATATGCCGGGATGATTGCCGAAAACGCGCCGCTCACAATCGCTGCGGCCAATTATGCGATCCAAACCGCACTGGCCCATGAAGCTGACCGTGATTTTGCCAAACTGGACGCAATGGTCGATGCTTGCTTCGCCAGCGACGATTACAAAGAGGGCCAGACGGCTTTCATGGAGAAGCGGAAACCAGCGTTTACCGGTCGCTGATTGAGCCAAGCGGGTGCGAGCCAGTCAATTACTTGGCTTGGGCCGCTTAAAGGCGATTATCCGGGCGTTATCGACGCCAGGTGCTGTTGAAATTGCGTGGAAGTCTTCTGTTGCGCTTGCAATTGCAGCGGCGGTGATGGTGGGCGTTGCAGTTTATCTACCGCCCGCCCCGCCACCGCTCGATTATGGCGTCCGCATCTGCAAGGAAGATGCGGCGGGATTGTGCCAGCCGCTGAAGCAGGTTGCGGGCGAAGCGGGCGATCTGCTCGATGCAGGTCAGGCGCGCATTGACCATGTGTGGGTGCGATTTGGTGCGGCCAAATATGGGCCGGGCGCGACCAAGGGTGGTGAGTCTGTAGCGCTCCGGTGTTCGGAAACTTTGGCCCTACCCGCCAAAGCGATCCTGCCGCCGCCGGGTGAGAAAGCGGCCTGCCCGGTGGACCATGATGCCAATGGGCCAGGGCACCCGCTGCACGCCGTTAGTGTCGCCATATTTGGGACTAATCATTACCGCCTCCAGATGACTTGCACATTCGCTGATGGCGCTGTGCTTGCTGTAGAGGACGGGGCCGCGTGCAAATCCGCCAATAGGCAGCCGCTCACAGGATTACGGCTAGAGCTTCGGCAGAACTATTTCAGCATCCTGCAAGATGCTGGCTGCAAGTTTGCTGGCCTTGGCTGCGCGCCAGGGATTGAAACGGGGCGGTTTGGACCGAACCGGAAGATTACTCCGCCAACGGAGACGAAAAGCTCTTAGTGCCACACCAGAACCGAAAAACCCCCAGCGCTTGAACGCTGAGGGTTTCTCGAGGCAGGTAAATCAGGAGCAAATTCTGTGTGGCGGGCAGAGCCTGGGCAGGGCGCTTACCGCAAGGAGCGGATGTCAGTTCAAATTCGATGACTGGACTATGCCAGACGCTGCTTAACGCCATTATGTCCGAAACATGAAAGCTTCGTAATGTTGTCCCCGCGCGCCGGCATGGCGCGCGGGGACAGTCATTACGTCATCTGCCAAGCATGTTGTTCGGCAGCCACAGCACGATGTTCGGGAAGGCCACGAACAAGGCGACTGTCAGCACGTCACAGATGAAGAACCACCAGATACCCTTAAAGATTGATCCTAGAGGTATATCCGGTCTGACCCCAGCCACAACGAAACAGTTCAATCCAATCGGTGGGGTAATCAGGCAGATCTCCACCATTTTCACGACGATAATGCCGAACCAGATCGGGTCGAACCCAAGCGCTATGACCAGCGGCTGCACGAGCGGCAGTGTAAGCAACAGCATGCCAATCGCGTCCATGAACATGCCGAGCACGGCATACATGAGCAGGATGATCAGCAGGATCCAGTAGCGGTTCCAGCCAAGGCTGGTGATTTCATCCTTGATGACGTTGGGCAGATCAGAGAAGCCAAGGAACCGCACCAAGATCAAAATGCCCCAGATGATGGTGATGATCATCACCGCCGTCTTGGCGCTTTCCGCTAGGCCGCTGAGGAACTGGTCCTTGTTCATGCCATTCTTGAGCGCGAGCATGAACACGACGAAGGCACCGATAGCGCCTGATTCCGTTGGTGTCATCCAGCCGGAATACACACCGCCCATGATGATGGCGACAACAAACAGGATGCCCCACATCTGGCTCATGGAGGCGAAGCGTTCCTTCATGGTGACCTTGCCGATGGGGTCACCGGCCAGCTCTGGGTTCAGCTTAACCCGGACCATAATCGAGCCCGCATAGATGATCGCCGAAAGGATGCCTGGGATGAAGCCTGCCATCAGCAGCTTGCCGACAGATTCTTCAACGATGATCGCGTAGATCACCAGAATGCCAGACGGCGGGATGAGGGAGGCAAGTGTGCCGCCTGCAGCCACAACACCGGCAGAGAAGCCAGGAGGATAGCCGTAACGCAGCATTTCCGGGATGGCGATGCGGCTGAATACGGCAGCCGTGGCGGTCGATGCGCCGGATACGGCGGCGAAGGCTGCGGTCGCGAAAACGGTCGCGATAGCCAGGCCGCCGGGCAGATGCCCGAACCACATGCGCATGCAATAGAACGCGCCCTGGGTCAGCCGGGCATGGAACGCCATGTATCCGATTAAGATAAACATCGGCAGCACCGAGAGCGAGTAATGCGCCAATTCAGAGAACGGGATGGTGCCAGCGTTCTTAAGCCCAGGCTCCCAGCCTTTGTCCAGAATATCCCAAAAGTCGCCCGTATCGCGCACACGGCGCGCGCCAATGGTGACAACAATGCCCATCAAGCCAACAAGTGCGCCTGCGTAGGCGACTTGCATGCCAATGACCACAAGAATAGCGAGACAGCCGAGGCCGATCAGGCCAACGGTAATGGGTTCGATCATCATTGGCCGGACCCCTTAATGCGTGTCTCGTCAATATCGTCTTTGATTGCGTCGCGTGCGACTTCGGCTTCGCTTTCGGCGATATCTGCGACTGTCGGGCTGATCGGCACACCAATCGGCTCTGCGTCCGGATGGCGGATCAGGCGGATATAGCCAAAGAAGGAAATGGCGCAGCGGATAAACAGGAGGCAGAAGCCAAGCACAATGATCAGCTTGGGCGGCCATACAGGGATTTGCGCGTCCATGCTGCTATCACCAAGCACCCAAGCATTCAGGAAATTCTGCCAAGTGCCGAAGATCATCACAGCGACAATCGCCAGCGTTGCGAGATTGCCGCAGAACTCAAAAATCCAGAGCGCACGGCCTTTCAAACGGTGGATCAGCAATTCCATCCGCACGTGGCCGGCAAGGCGCTGGCAATAGGCCAGGCCAAAGAAACCCATGGTGGGAATCATGATTTCCACAAGGTCCGCCTGTCCGTGGATCGGCGAATTGAAGAGTTTCCGCATAAGCACTTCGGCGCAACCCAGAAGCATTAGCGAAAACAGGAAGGCGGCGGCAACGTAGTTCAGCGTTTTCTCAATCATGTGGTAGCCACGATCAAGTTTGGCGAACGGCGTGTCGCTTACTGGCAACACCATTGGGGGAACTCCGGCTCCGAATGCTGCACGAATGCTGCTATGTCGGTCGAGTTAGGAAATTTGAAGAAACCTGCCCAGCCGGATGGCGACATGCGCCAAGCCCGGCCGGGCAGGGGTATTCAAAGGCGGTGAATTAGATCAGCCGCCATGCTTCTTGATGGATGAGTGGATGGTGTTCAACAGATCTTGGCCGTCGTAACCTTCTTCAGTCATCTCTTTCGCCCAGTCTTCCCAGACCGGCTTACCGCCGACTGCTTCGAATGCTGCGCGTTCTTCTTTGTTGACCTTCCATTCCGTCAGGCCAGCTTTCACGAATTCAGCCGGTGTGGCTGCTTCCGTTGCTTCAAGGCTGCTAATCTGGGCTTTATAGCCAGCGTCGCTGTCTTCGAACTGTTTCATCAGCGCTTGGTACTGCGGAGGAAGCGCGTTCCAGTCGTCCAGGTTCATCATGGAACCGCAGGCGATGGAGCCGACAGCCAAGCCGCTGGTGAACCAGTTGCCGAGTTCGAATGTCCGATAAGATTTATGGGCATAGTACGCAAAGCCGGCTGCATCGAGCAGGCCGCGATCAAGCGAGGTGTACACTTCCGGCGCTGGAACGCTGGTCGGTACTGCGCCGAGCTTGGCCATGGCCTTACCTTGCTGACCGAGGGAGCGGATGCGCATGCCTTTGAAATCATTCAAGGACGTTGGCACATCGCCTTTGCCGACGATTTCATACAGCGGCAGCAGAGAAGACATGTGGAACCGCGCGTTCCATTTCTTCATTTCGCCCTGCAGTGTCGGGTGGTCATAATATTCATGCGTCACATTTTTGAGCATGTTCAGGTTATCGATCGGCAGGAACGGAAGGTCCATGCCGGTATGCGCTGAAAGCTTGCCTGGATAGTATGAGGCGCAGAAATTGCCCATCTGGAAGGAGCCAGCTTTCAGGTTATCCAGCACGGCGCGCGGCTTGGAAAGCGTGCCCCAATGGATTTGGAAGGTGAACTTGCCGCCTGTCATTTCAGGCAGCCACTTTTCCATGTTTTCTTGATAACGGGTAATCGCGCGGGACTTGCCCCAGAGCGCATAATCCCAGTGAACACGAGGGCCATCAACCACTTTCATACTGTGCTTGTCGGCAATGGCCGGGCCGCTGGCGAGAGCCAGAGCAGCTGCGCCGCCGAGGGCGACTTTCCAAAGTTGCTTCATGATAAGGATTTCTCCTCCCAGTTTGGCCGCTGGATCACGGCCGATTTTGTCGAACGTTGAGCGCTAAAGAAGTGCAACATTCGTACGGATCGGACGGGTAAGCCCGCCTCTGCCTGAAAGCCTAGACAAACTTGTGCGCCCTTTGCAAGCTGCGTTAACCACGTGAAAGGCGCAAGTTTGCAGTGCGCAGGAGGCACCACACCAGCCCGCTGCTGCAGAATATCAAAGCGCCGAAATGGAGAATGAAGGTATGAGCTTGCGCGATATGCTTGGGTTTGAGACGCCGATATTCGCGTTCTCGCATTGCCGCGATGTCGTGGTCGAGGTAACGAAAGCGGGCGGATATGGTGTGCTTGGCGCGTCGACGTTCAGCCCAGAGCAGTTAGAGGTCGAGCTGGCGTGGATTGACGCCCACGTGGATGGTCGCCCCTACGGCGTCGATGTGATTATTCCGGGCAATTATAACACGGAAGCAGAAGACTCCTTCGGCAAGATTGATCTCCATGACTTGATCCCGGATGAGCATAAATCCTTCATTGATAAAGTGTTGGACGACGAAGGCGTTCCGGAATTGCCCGATGAAGACCGGGCCCATATCAACGATGAAATCGTCGCGGGCCGGGGTGCAATGACGCCAGACGGCGCGCGCCGTTTGCTGGAGGTAACGTTACGCCACCCACAGGTCCGTTTCGTTGTGAGTGCGCTTGGCGCACCGCCGCCGGATGTGGTTGAAAAGCTACGCGCCCACGACATCACCATCGGAGCTATGTGCGGCCGGCCAAAGCATGCAGCCCGGCATAAGGCAGCGGGCGTTGACGTCATTATCGCCCAAGGCACGGAGGCAGGCGGCCATACGGGCGAAATCGCAACGCTGGTGCTTGTCCCCCAGGTGATTGACGCTGTGGGGGGAGAAATACCTGTGATCGCCGCCGGTGGATTCGCGCGTGGCAGCCAGATTGCAGCCGCCTTGGCGCTGGGCGCGGAAGGCGTGTGGTGCGGCACTGTATGGCTTGGAACGCGGGAAAGTGAGCTGACGCCGTTCGAGCGCCAAGCCTATTTCGATGCGGAGACGGAGGATGCAGTGCGCCGCCGCTGTCGCACTGGCAAGACAGTGCGCATGCTGCGGTCTAAGCTTTCTGAAGTATGGGAAGCGCCGGGTGCCCCTGAATATCTGGGCTCGCCGCTACAAGGTATCCTGTTCAATGAAGCGACGGCCCGCGTCATCCGGGCTGAGCGGGCGGACCTCTATTCCTTCCCTGCAGGACAGGTTGTTGGCGCGATGAAGGAAGAAACCAGCGTACGTCAGGTTATGTACGACATGCAGGTCGAGCTTGCGGATACGTTGGAGCGCCTGTCCAAGACTAGCTTTGGCGGTTAGCCTTTGCACATTTAGTACGTCTTTGAATAAGGAAGGAGCCAAGTCATGGCGGATAGTTTAAATGGCAAAGCGGCCATAACGGGCATCGGCGAGACTGAGTATTCCAGGAGCGCAGATAAAAGCTCTATCGGCCTCATGCTCGAAGCTTCATTGAAGGCGATTATTGATGCCGGTTTGAAGCCGAATGACATCGATGGCGTCATCCCCTATTCGCTTGGCCCAGTTGGCGAAGAAATTATGACCGGCCTGAATTTGACCGATGTTCGGTTCTCTGCCCAAACCCCAATGGGTGGGGCCAGCCCTGTGGCGGCACTACAATGCGCCGCTGCAGTGATTGCAGCAGGGGTATGTAACCATGTGTTGGTCGTGCTTGGCCGTCGTGGAGCATCAGACTCCCGGGTCGCGAACCGGATCGCTGCCATGCCGCAATTCCGCCAGATCAGCGAGTTTGAAAATCCTATCGGTGCCATTGCGCCCGCACAGCTCTACGCGCCGATGGCCCGGCGCCATATGGAGCTTTACGGCACGAATGAAGATCAGTTTGCAGAAATCGCCGTCACCATGCGCGAACATGCAATGCTGAATGACAACGCCATTATGAAGAAGCCGATGACGGTGGAGGACCACCACGCCAGTCGCATGATCTCTGACCCTTTCCGCCTGTTCGATTGCTGCTTAGAGAGCGACGGCGGCACGGCGGTTATCGTCAGCGCGGCAGACCGGGCGAAGGATTCACGGGCCCCTGTCACCATTCTTGGTGTCGCGGAAGGCCATCCAGACTCCCCCAGTACCATCACCCAACGTCCGGATCTGATGACGCTTGGTCTCGCAAAGGCCGCACCGCGTGCGTTTGAGATGGCAGGCGTCAAACACGCTGATATCGACGTGGCGCAAATCTATGACTGCTTCACCTATATGGTCATCTGTGAGCTGGAGGACCTTGGCTTCTGCAAGAAGGGCGAAGGTGGGGCTTATGTTGAGGGCGGGCGTATCCGGCTGGGTGGTGAATTGCCAACCAATACCCATGGCGGGCTGTTGTCGCAGGCGCATATTGCTGGGATGAACCATGTTTATGAACTGGTCCGCCAGCTACGCGGTGAAGGCGGGGCGGCGCAAGTGGCCGGTGCGGATATCGGCCTCGTCACCGGCTATGGCGATTTAGGCGACGGGTCTGTCGCAATCATGCAGAAGGCGTCCTGAACCATGAGCGAACCTTATTTGAAACCGCTGCCAGAACCTTCCATTGATTCACAGCCCTATTGGGATGGCCTGAAAGACCGGCGCGTTATGCTGCAGCGCTGCTCGGACTGCCGCACAGCCCGGCATTATCCAAGACCCATGTGCGGCGAATGCCATTCAATGGAAGTCGATTGGATTGAGGCCAGCGGCAAAGGCGAAGTCTATAGCTGGACCGTCGCCCACCATCCTTTCCATATCGGGTTCAAGGCTGAGGTACCCTACATTTTGGCAACAGTTGAATTGGAAGAAGGTGTTCGTATCCAGAGCCAATTGCTTGATGTCGATCCGGCTGATCTGAAGATTGGCCTCGCTGTTGAGGTCATCTTTGGCCAAGAAACGGATGACCTCGTGCTGCCGTATTTCCGCGTCGCAAAGTAAGGTCGTCCAATGCAGTGGAGCCACGAGCATCTTGAACTGAAGCGCACCACCCAGCGCATCGTCGAAGAACACATCAATCCGCATGTGGACGCATGGGAGGAGGCTGGCCGGTTCCCCGCGCACAAGGTGATGAAGATTTTGGGTGATGCGGGGCTGCTTGGCATTTCCAGGCCGGAGGAATTCGGCGGACTGGCACTCGATTATTCCTATGAAATCGCCTGCGTTGAAGAACTTGGCCATATTCAGGCCTATGGCGTTTCCAGTGCGATCGGCATTCAGGCGACTATGTGTACACCGGCTTTGGCGAAGCACGGGTCTGACGCATTGCGCCGGGAATGGCTGGTACCAACGATAGCGGGGGATGTGGTCGGCTGCCTTGGCGTATCCGAAGTCGGGTCGGGGTCAGACGTAGCGAACGTGAAAACCTACGCCCGGCGCGATGGCGATGATTACGTCATCAACGGATCTAAAATGTGGACAACGAACGGCATGCAGGCGGATTGGATGTGCATGCTGGTCAATTCTAGCCAGGACAATGGCCCCCACCGCAATAAGTCTTTGATGGTGGTGCCGTTGGACGCGCCGGGCGTGACGCGGCATGAGCTGAAAAAGCTTGGGCTGCATTCCTCTGACACGGCGCAAACGTTTTTTGACGATGTCCGCATTCCCGCCCGCAACTTGATCGGAGATGAGAATAAGGGCTTCGGGTATCAGATGGAGCAATTCCAGGAAGAACGGCTTTATGTGGTGGGCCGGTCTATCGGCCTGTTGGAGGATGCGATCGCCGATACCATTGAATACACCCGGGACCGCGAGGCCTTCGGGAAATCCATTCTGAACAATCAGTTCGTTCACTTTCGCCTTGCGGAGATGCAAACAGAAGTCGAGGCGTTGCGGGCGCTCTTCCACGCTGCCGTTCAGGCTTACATCGACGGTGAGGACGTGACCAAGCTTGCGTCCATGGCGAAATACAAGATGGGCCGTCTGGCGGAATGGATCCCCAGCGAATGCCTACGCTTCTGGGGTGGGCAGGGCTTCATGGCTGAAAACCGTATCAGCCGGACTTACCGGGACATGAAGCTGGCTGCTATTGGCGGTGGGGCCAATGAAATCATGCTGCAAGTTATCGCCAAACGCATGGGTATGACTTGAGACGCCTCATATTTTGCGGGCGACACTGTTAGGCAAGCGTGAAGCCTTCGTAGTTTTTGGCCGCGACGTCTGTGCAAATATCACGATATCGCGTCATCCCGCCTGCATAGGCCAGGAATGCTCTGGGTTTGCCCGGAACATTCGCGCCGAGATACCAGGAGGTTTCCGCTGTCACTAACAACGTCGCATTGGCGGCGGCGTTGACGGTTTCTCCCCAGGCCGCAGCGGCCTCAGGCTGTGGTTCAATCCGTTCCAAGCCTTCGGCACGCATATGGGCGATACAGTCACTGATCCATTCGGCGTGTTGTTCAATCGCGACCGGCATGTTGGTCAATACAGATGGACTTTGCGGCCCGGTGATTGTGAACAGGTTGGGGAAACCTTCGACCTGTAGACCAAGATAGGTCTTGGGGCCTGCCTCCCACACGTCTTTCAACGCTGCACCATTGCGGCCTTTGATGTCGAGGCGCAGCAGTGGGCCGGTAACGCCGTCATAGCCTGTAGCGAACACGATCACGTCTAATGGATAGAACGCGTCTGCTGTTTGAATGCCATCCGCCGTGATTGCCTGAATTGGTGCCGCGCGCACATCAACAAGCGCCACATTATCCCGGTTATAGGCCTCAAAATAGTGTGTATCGATGATCGGGCGTTTGGTCGAATAGGCGTGGTCAAAATTGGTGAGCTTGCGGGCGGTCTCCGGGTCTTTGACGGTGTCTTCGATCTTGCGCTTGACGAAATCGGCAACAACTTCGTTTGCTTGCTTATCCACCAGAATATCCTGGAAGGTCGCGCGGAACTGCAGCCCGCCCCGCTCCCAGGCCTCCTGATAAAGCCGCTCGCGTTCGTCTGCCGGTGTTTCGTGGGTGCGCCTGTCGGATGGAAACCAGGGATGGCCGCTCAAGGTGTTTTGCATTGTATCGCGAATATCGCTCGCGTTCTCTTTAACGTGGCGCTTGAACTCTGGCGTCAGCGGAGCATTGCGAGCGGGCACGGAATAGTTTGGCGTGCGCTGGAAAACGGTGAGGTGCGCTGCCTGTTCTGCGATGACGGGCGTTGCCTGCACTCCGGTTGATCCGGTGCCGACTAATCCAACGCGCTTGCCTGTGAAATCAACGCCTTCATGGGGCCAATTACCGGTATGGCGCCACTCGCCTTCGAAGCTGTCACGCCCCGGAATATCCGGCACGTTGGCAGCAGACAGACAACCAACCGCTGTCACCAGGAATTGGGCGGAAAGGCGCTCACCTGCTTCCGTCTCAACCCGCCAAAGGCCCGCTGCATCATCCCATGCAGCACTGGTCACGCGCGTCTCGAATTGAATGTCGCGTTTTAGGTCCAATTCGTCCGCGACGTAATTGATATAGCGCACGATCTCCGGCTGTTCGGGATAACGCTCAGACCATTCCCAGCCTTTGAAGAGCGCTTCGGAAAAGGTGAAGCAGTAGCCGTGGCTTTCGGTATCGCAGCGCGCACCGGGGTAGCGGTTCCAGTACCAGGTGCCGCCAACCCCACCGCCTGCCTCAAGCACGCGGGCGTTCAGGCCAAGCTTGTCGCGCAGGCAATGCAGTTGATAAAGGCCCGCAAAGCCTGCACCGATGATCAGCGCATCAAAGTGATCGGCACTGTTCGTTACTTGCTGCTTGGTCATCGTCCGCCCTCAATCAGAACTGTGTGTGACGGCACAATAGCGCTGATCTCTAAAGGCGGACACCTACTTTGCTGAGCTTCGCTACCTGCCAGGAATGCCGCCGCGCGCCAGTTCGTCGGCGCGTTCATTCTCGGCGTGGCCAGCGTGACCTTTGATCCATTTCCAGGTGATCGTGTGCTTGGTTGTTGCTGCATCCAGGCGTTGCCATAGGTCCACGTTCTTAACGGGCTTTTTGGCGGCGGTTTTCCAGCCATTGCGTTTCCAGTTCGGCATCCAGCTTTTGATGCCGTCGAGCACATATTTGCTGTCGGACGTGAGGGTCACCTCGGTCGGGCGCGTTAAGGCTTCGAGCGCTGCGATGCAGGCCATCAGCTCCATGCGGTTATTGGTGGTTTCAGCCTCGCCGCCGGAGAGTTCTTTTTCAGCATCGCCATAACGCAGAATGGCGCCCCATCCGCCAGGGCCAGGATTGCCGCTGCAGGCACCGTCCGTGAAAATCTCGACTGTCATAGTGTGTGATCCTGATGCCAGCGAAGCTGGTCCCGTTGCTGCAGTGGGTCTTTTGGGGTTGCGAGCGCATCCTTGCGCGGGTTTAGCCAATCGTAGAGCCGCGTCAACAGAAACCGCATGGCGGCACCTTGCAACAGTACGGGCATGGCCGCGTGTTCGGCGTCATTCAGCGGGCGAACGGATTGGTAGCCAGCAAGCATCCCGGCACTATGGTCGGCAAGCCAATGGTTGTTCTTGTCGAAGCACCAAGCGTTCAGGGTGATCGCCAGGTCATAGGCGTAAGCGTCCGTGCAGGCGAAGTAATAGTCGATCACGCCGGAAACCGTGCCGTTTTGCAGAAACATATTATCCGGAAATAGGTCCGCATGAATGGCGCCGGATGGCAGATCTTTAGGCCAATCCGCCAGGATGACAGACAGCCGCTGCTCGACTTCGGTACCAAGCCCATCTTCGACGCTGTCGGCGCGGGAGGCGGATGCGTCATACAATGCCCGCCATGTATCGGCATCGAGCGTATTTTTGCGGACCATCGGAAAATCCGCTGCAGTCAGGTGCAGGTTGGCAAGCGCCCGCCCGGCTTCGTGGGCGTCTTCTGGCGAGGGATCGTGTGGCCATTCGCCACCCAGGAACGAAACCACGGCGGCGGGCTTGCCGGCAATCTCGCCAAGCACCGCACCGTTATTGGCCGTTATCGGCGCGGGTGCTGGAAAGCCATTCCCTGCCAGATGTGCCATCAACCCTAGGAAATATGGTAGGTCTTCCCGTGCGGCGCGTCGCTCAAACACTGTCAGCACGTATTTGCCGCCAGTCGTCTCCAGCATGAAATTGGAGTTCTCGATGCCTTGTAGAATGCCAGTTAGCCGGGTGGGATCGCCAATGGCGTATCCATCCAGAAATCCCTTAAGCGCTGCTGGGCTGACATCAGTATAGACGGCCATTGGGGGCTAGCGCCCTTTCGGAAGAGATGCGGAATGAGAGGGAGGTATCATGCTTCAGTTGGATTTGGCGACCTGAAACAGGGCGAGCGTTTTTGAGAGTTGGCCTAAACCCGTGCTGAATGCTATTTGGATATGTCATCCCCGAATGCGTGAGCGAGCCCTAAAGCCATGTCCGATATTGTCGCCCAACTGGAATCCATGCGAGACGCTGCAAAGCTGGGCGGCGGGCAACGCCGGATCGATGCGCAACACGCGCGCGGTAAGCTAACGGCGCGGGAACGGTTGGATATTCTGCTGGACCCAGGTTCCTTTGAAGAACTCGACATGTTCGTGGAGCACCGCTCCACCGATTTCGGCATGGAAAACCAGCGAGTTCCGGGTGATGGCGTCGTTACCGGTTCCGGCACAGTCAACGGGCGTCTGGTGTTCGTTTACAGCCAGGATTTCACGGTATTCGGCGGCTCGCTTTCAGAAGCCCATGCGGAAAAGATCTGCAAGGTCATGGATCAAGCGATGAAAGTCGGCGCACCCGTGATCGGCTTGAATGATAGCGGTGGTGCCCGCATCCAGGAAGGTGTGGCCTCCCTTGGCGGATATGCCGAAGTGTTCCAGCGGAACGTGCTGGCAAGCGGCGTTGTGCCCCAACTTTCTGTCATCATGGGGCCATGCGCTGGTGGGGCCGTGTATTCCCCCGCCATGACGGACTTCATCTTCATGGTGAAGGACACATCCTACATGTTCGTCACCGGACCGGACGTTGTGAAAACCGTCACCCATGAAGAAGTGACCCAGGAAGCGCTCGGTGGTGCCATCACCCATTCTGCCAAGTCCGGCGTTGCTGACATGGCGTTTGAGAATGACGTTGAAGCGCTGCTGGAAACCCGCCGCTTCTTCGATTTCCTGCCCGCATCCAATCGGGCACCCACACCTGTTCGCCCGACCAATGACCCGGCAAACCGCCAGGAACTCTCGCTTGATACGCTTGTTCCGGCGGATCCGAACAAGCCTTATGATATCAAGGAGCTGATTGAGAAAATCGTCGACGAGGGCGATTTCTTTGAGGTTCAGCCAAATTATGCCGGAAACATCGTTATTGGCATGGCGCGGATGGACGGCCAGACGGTCGGCATCGTTGCCAATCAGCCGATGGTGCTGGCAGGGTGCCTGGATATTGATAGTGCGAGGAAAGCAGCAAGGTTTGTGCGCTTCCTGGATGCGTTCGAAATCCCCATCGTCACGCTCGTTGATGTGCCGGGCTTCCTTCCTGGTACGGACCAGGAATTCAATGGCATCATCAAACACGGTGCCAAACTGCTGTTTGCCTATGCTGAAGCGACGGTGCCGAAAATCACCGTTATTACGCGCAAAGCCTATGGCGGTGCTTATGACGTGATGTCGTCCAAGCATCTGCGTGGGGATGTGAACTACGCTTGGCCAAATGCTGAAATCGCCGTGATGGGTGCCAAGGGTGCTGTGGAGATCATCTTCCGCCAAGACATTGGCGATGAAGAGAAAATTAAGGCTCGTACCGATGAGTATGCCGCCGCATTCGCCAACCCATTCGTCGCCGCCCGCCGCGGTTATATCGACGACGTCATCCGCCCCCACAACACCCGCGCCCGCATCTGCCGCAGCCTAGCCATGCTCAAAGACAAGCAACTCGCAAACCCCTGGAAAAAGCACGATAACATTCCACTGTAGCCGTCGCTGTTTGGCACGAACCTAGCTGCTGACGACAGCAGCCTGCACTTTATCAATCGCCCTCTGGACCTTGGGATAAGGTGCTTGTTAGCGCAAAGCTTCCAGGCTGTTCCGCCCGCTTCCATCCGGCAATGCAGCGAGCGACCAGAAGCAGGCGGTCGCCAGCTTCTCAGCCCGTAAGCCTACGCCAGGGACAACCTCTATGGCGCGTGTGGCGAACGTGGTCAAAGGATCGGCGATGTCCGCTGGCGGCAGGTCACCAGCCATCCATATCAATCCAACCATCGTGCCATATGCCTCTCTATTAAAAGCAGTCCGGTTATAGGAGAGTGGAAGGAAGGGCGTCAGCGTGGTCAACATCGTCTGAAGCGCGCCGATAAGGTCTGTTTGATTGACGTCCGCCATGCGCGCTATGCTCTTTTTCCGCCACGCGTTAGATGGGCGTGCGCTTGATGGGGCATCATGCGCCACGTCCTCCGCCGCCAAGAGCGCTGCTCGTTCAGCCGAGGAAAGCTCAAGATAAATCGTAGCGCGTTCGCGGCCCGCCATTAATTCTCTGATGAGCGCTTCAGCCGTTTGCACGGCATGTGCGTGCGGCGGCAACGGCCCAGTCCGATAGCTTTCCAACTGTGCCGTCACATCATCAAGCTTTGCGAGCGCTGCTGGGGCTGGTGGACCAAGCTTTGCTGCATGCATCAAGGTGATATGCGCATCTGCGATAAATTCCAAATGCTCAAACGGCAGCCGCCACATTTTGTTGTATGCAATCCCTATGGGCTGTTTTTTACTCAACTGCCTGGCCCGATCAGCTGCCGCACATTGTGATTGGAATTTCAATTTCTCCACAGTTTCCCAGCGCATTAGCGCATCGATGGCTTCTGAGAAGGCGCGGTCTGCGTCAGCGCGCGCTTCGGCCGCGCCACATGCATTTTGGCTGGTCTCTTCAGGTTTGAATGATGCCAACAGGTAGGCAGAGGCCTTTATCACCCAGTCAGATTGTGCCCTGTTCCAGGCAGAAATGACGGCATCTACTGCCTGACGTGCTGCTAATGACTCTGGCGGCAAGGCCTGTCCAACCCAGCGCCAAACGCCGACATTCTTGTGCCCGGTGCAATAATTACCTTCATGTTCAGAACGTAGAAGTTCCAAAGCTTCTGCTTCAGTAAATACGGACTTTCGCCGTTCTGCCGTTTGAGCGACCGTCTGCAACAGCCTGTCGAATCCCATGAAATCGGGCAGATGTTGGCTTACAAACCCCATCTTGATGCGGTTTTCCAATGAGAACAATTCTGTGCGGAACTGATGATACCGCACGATGCCTAATAGGATTGCCGCCCGGCCTTCTGGCGAGACATTCGCCAAATGATCAACAGCTTCGGCAATGCTTGCCGCATTGTTGGTCGCTGAGAAAGCATCCAGCAGTGGTACCAAAACGGGGCCTAAGGCGCGGCGCAGGGCATTGATACTTTGTTGGGCTCTAGCCTTTCCTTCTGCGATCCTTAGGAGATAGGGAGATGAGGCTGGATCTCGGTCCAATTCTAAGTAAAGACGCTCTTGGATCAGAGGGTGGTCCTTCCCAATGATCCATCCTTTATCTTCATCATCCAGCGCTTTGGCGATCACAGATAGCATTTTTAGCCAATGGCTCGGGGCGTCTGCGGTACTGGCGCGATCGATCAGCGCAAGAAATGGCGTCAGGTATTGATGGTCATGGCCGTGGCCTAACCGTTGCCTTGGGAATGTTTGCAGCATGGCGAGAATATCAGACTGCGCAAAGGTCGCCTCAACTGCATTCAATTCAGGGAGAAGCCTTATGAGCCTTATGCGGACCACTGATGGGTTCCAGACGGGCCCTGTGGAACCATGCGATTGTCTTTCCATCAACAGCAGTGCTTCAGCCCGCAGGCGCCGCAATCCGATTGCGTCCATTCCGCCCCGCAGCAACATCTCGCTGTTCGGAAAATCGGCTGGGAAATTCCGATGCGCTTCATCTGACCGTTCAGGCTCTGCCAGATATCGGTCGAGGAATGGGTCACCGGAATTCTGAACCGCCTCTGGGAAGGGTAGGTTCAATAAACGCGTGAGGTCAGATTGCGGCAAGCGCTTACTTGGCCGAGAAAACTTGAACATTCAGGCATAAACCTCCCGTACGGCACACGGTGGGGTATCTGAAAACCTGGGCCGCAATCGGTAGTTTAGTGCTGATGGTTTACTGAGGTGTTAGTCGAAAAGCCCATAAATTATTTCGCTTCAGAGATAGCCCGCCAAACCCGTTCTGGCGTTGCCGGCATATCGAGATGGTCGATGCCGAGCGGCGCTAGCGCGTCGATGATGGCGTTGATGATGGTTTGGGCTGAAGCGATCGCACCTGCCTGGCCGGAGCCTTTAACCCCCAGCGGGTTGGCTTCCGTCGGGGTCGATAGGAATTCAATGTTGAACATTGGCAGAATGCGGGCCAGTGGGGCGGCATAGTCCATCAGGGTTGCGGATAGGCACTGGGCGGTTTCGGGGTCGTAGACGATCTGTTCGCCAAGCGCCTGGCCGATGCCTTGGACGAGGCCGCCGATCACTTGGCCTTCGGTCAGTTGTTCGTTTAGCAGAAAGCCGTAATCATCCACGCCGGTATAAGCCAGCAGCTGCACATCGCCCGTTTCCGGGTCGATCTCAACTTCAGCTGAATGGCACCCAGCGGGCCAGGTGATTGGTGCGTCTTCCCAGCTGAAGAAGCTATCGAGGCCGCCTTCAAGGCCAAATTCGGGCTGCCGTGCGGCGGCTGCGACATCGGTGAGGGAGACCGCGCGGCCATCCCCGGCAACAAAATCACCCCCCATGAACTGGACTTGTTCCGGCGGCGCCTGGAGCATGCCAGCAGCAACGCCTTTGCCCTTCTCCAAGGCCATATCAATTGCGCCCACAATCGCTGTCCCGCCCATATGCATGGACCTGGCACCGCCATGGCCAGACCCCATCCGTGTCTCGCGGGTGTCCGCCTGTATGTAGCGCACTTCATCCATCGGGCGCCCAAGCCGGTCCGCGACGAGCTGCGTGAAAATCGTCTCATGCCCTTGGCCGTTGGATTCCGTACCGGGGCGGACTTCGATCATGCCGTCTTCAGTGAAGCGCAAATCAGCACCTTCGCTTGGTGCGCCGCGGGCGGATTCCAGGAAGCTTGCGAACCCAAGACCGCGCAGCTTGCCGCGTGACTTAGCCTCTGCCCGGCGCGCTTCGAACCCGGCGCGGTCGGATGATGCCTCTGCCCGGTCCACCAGTGCCTTGAAATCACCTGTATCGACTTCAAAACCAAGGGCCGTTGTGTGCGGGAATTCCGATATGGCGTTCAGGCGGCGGAGTTCTACGGGGTCGAAGCCGAAGCGCCGCGCCGCCGTTTCCACCATCCGCTCAATCAGGAAATTACCTTCGGGCTTGCCGGCCCCACGATAAGCGTCCACGGGGGCAGTATTGGTCAGAACGCCGGTGGATTCCATGTATACAGCCGGAATATCGTACATGCCCTGAAGTGAGCGTGTAACAGATACTGTGCCGCTGCCCGGCGCGCCGTTGGAGAGATATCCGCCTAAATCCGCCGTTAGGTGTGCGCTCAAACCCAGGATTTTGCCGGATGCATCAAGCCCCATCTGCGCCGTAGATTTTACCGCGCGGCCATGGGCGCCGCCCAGCACGTCCTCGGTTCGTTCCGCCACCCATTTAACGGGTCGCCCAAGCTTCCGGGCAGCGTAAAGCACCAGCGCCCATTCCGGGTATGAGAAGTTTTTCGCACCGAACCCGCCGCCCACATCATGGGCCATAACATGCAGTTTTTCTGGCGGCAGTCCGAACACGGGAGTCGCCAAGTGCCCGCGGATGCCGTGAACGCCCTGGCCCGTCAATGTCAGCAGCAATTCATCCTTAGCAGCGTCATAGGCACCGATGGCGGCGCGTGGCTCAAGCGGTAGGGCGGAAACGCGGTGATTATCCACCGTCATCTCCAGCACGTGGGTAGCATCAGCGATAGCAGCATCTGCTGCAGACTGATCGCCCGTTCGGAAGATACAAATCAGATTGCCGGGTGCGTCTTCGGCAATCTGCGGTGCCCCGTCAGCAAGCGCTGCCGCTGGGTCGACCACGGCGGGCAGGTCTTTGTAGTCGACGAGAATGGCTTCGGATGCGTCTTGGGCCGCAGTCAGGCTTTCCGCTACGACGAAGGCGACGGCCTCCCCCACATGGCGGACCTTGCCGCGCGCAAGGACTGGGCGCGGCGGGTGGACCATGGGCGGGTCGCTGGGGATCTGGGACTTATTCTGCAGGTCGCCAAGGCCGTCTGCGCTCAAATCCGCGGCAGTGATTATTGCGATTACGCCTGGCATGGATGCAGCGTTGCCCACATCCACATTCAGGATTTCAGCATGGGCGTATGGGCTCCGTAGGACAAATCCGTGGACCTCGCCCTCCCGCCGCAGGTCGGCGGTGAACCGGCCCTCGCCCGTTAAGAACCGATGATCTTCAAGCCGTCCCGCACTGGAAATATCTGCGCCCATCATACATTCCTATCATACCGAGGTGGTCATGATATCGCATCCGGCGCGGGGCGTCATGGAGCCTATGCGCCGGTTTCTTTCAACGCGTCCTCGCTGAACCCATCGGCGAATTCGGCGCTTGGCGGGATCGGCGTGATCACGTCAATCAGGACGCCTTCCGGGTCTTGCGCGATGCAGTGGCGTTGCCCATATGGCTCACTGTGCAGAGATTTGAGGATCGGCACGCCATTGGCGACAGCCTTTGCATATTCTGCGTCAACATCCTCCACCTCGAAATTGATAAGCATGTTGGCGGTGGCACCACGGCCTGCTTCCGGGATGGTTTCATGATCGCCCTGCAGGACGGCGATATTGACGGATGCATCCTCTGCCGATTGCAGGTGCATATACCAGTCGCTTTCAAACGCGGCCTTGAAGCGGAAATTCTTGATGTAGAATTTGGCGACAGCGGCGACGTCATTGGTCTGAATGACGGGGCAGAATTGCGTGCATTTCATGGGTTTCATCCTTTTCTGAAAAAACATACAATCTGCATGTAAATACACATAAACATACAGGCTGTATGTATGCAAGAGAAAAATATCCGTCAGTCTAATCAGGCGCGCACAGAGGCGACCCGCAAGGCGCTGATCCAGGCAAGCCGCATGCTTTTCGCAGAGAAAGGTTACGCGGATACAGGCACGCCGGAGATTGTGAAGGCAGCGGCAGTAACGCGAGGCGCGCTCTATCATCACTTCCGGGACAAGGCAGATCTTTTCGCCGCCGTCGTCCGTGCGGAGGCCGAAGCCGTTGCCAATGAAATTGAAGAAAGCGCAGTGGATGCGCCTACGGCCGCTGCTGCGTTGGCGGCGGGCGGAGCCGCATATTTCGCCGCCATGGCCGCGCCCGGCCGCATTCGATTATTATTGTTCGATGGGCCTGCGGTTCTGGGCCATGCCGCGATCCGGAAAATTGACGCGGCGACTGGCGGCGGGGCGCTGCGCGACGGCCTGATTGCCGCCTTGCCGAAAACCACAGACCCAGCTTCAGTCGACGCGCTGGCCGATATGCTCTCTGCCGCGTTTGACCGTGCCGCCATCGCCATTGCGGCTGGGGCTGCGCCGGCGGCATATCGCGAAAGCTTATGCCTTCTGGTTGATGCGCTTGTCGGAGACCCAAAGAAAAACCCCCGCTGACATTGGTCAACGGGGGCTCTTTGACATAGCTAGGCTGGAAAATATCAGCCAGCTGCGCGCTGTTTGTTGGGGCGACGTCCCGCCTTACCGGCAGGCTTGGATGCCGCAGCCTTAGTCTTCGAGCTTTTGCGGAACGGTTTACCGGCAATGCGCCCAGCAGCGCCATCTGCATGTGCAGCTTTGCCGCCTGGCTTCTTTCCAGCGGGGGCTGCACCTTTTCGGCGCATCGGCGCATGGCCGCCGTCGCCGTCTACTGCTTTGCCGCTTGGTTTGGGTGCGAACTTACCGCCTTTGCGATGCCCGCGCGGCTCTTCGGTGTTCCTGGGCGCGCGCTGCTGCGGGCGATCTTCGCCCCAGGCTTCGGCGCGTGCAGGTGCTTGTGCGCGGGGGTCTAAATGGCGACGGCGGCCAATCCGGGAGCTACCTTCCTCCGGGCGACGCCGGGGCGGGCGTCCATCTTCCGAACGGTTATCATTGAACCGGCGGCCATCCGAGGCAGCGCCATCACGACGCCATTCCTGACGTCCGTTTTCCGGGCGACCATTTTCTGGGCGACTGTGTTGAGGCCGGTCATTCCAGTTCCTGTCGCCGCTTGGTCGATCATCGCGTGATCGATCCCCATGAGGTCGATCGCCGCGTGGCCGGTCATCACGATATCGATCCCCATTAGACCGACCATAGGGCGGCCGATCACCGGCTGGGCGGGCGTTCCTGTCGCGATCGCCACTGGAATTGCCATAAGGGGGCCGACCGTTCTGTGGGCGATCACCACCGGACCGGCCATGTTGATGGCGGCGCGGCTCATCATTGCCGCGGGATTCAAAGCGGCGGGGCGGGCGGTCATCATAGTCCCGGCGCTGGTCTGGACCTGAGTCAACTTCCTGTGGGCCTGTGCTTTCCGGCGCGTCCATAGGCTGGATGCGGGTGCTGATCAGGCGTTCGATATCACGCAGGTAAGCGCGTTCCGTTCGGTCACAAAGGGAGATCGCGACGCCGGCTTTGCCTGCGCGAGCCGTCCGCCCAATCCGGTGAACATAGCTTTCCGGCACGTTCGGCAGCTCGAAGTTAATGACGTGGGAGACATCATCCACATCAATGCCACGGGCGGCGACATCGGTTGCGACCAGAATATTCACGCGCCCACCTTTGAAGCGGCTGAGAGTGCGGTCACGTTGGCTTTGGCTGCGATTGCCGTGGATCGCTTCAGCACGGAGGCCAGCTTTCTCAAGATGCAGCTGAACCCGGTCTGCGCCACGCTTGGTACGCGTGAACACGATGGCGCGTTCCAGGCCCGGATCGCGCAGAATGTCAGTCAAAACGCGGCGCTTGGCACCTGCTTCAATGTGCAGAACGTGCTGGTCAATCCGCTCAATTGGCTTTGCGCCTTCAGACACAGAAACTTCGGCTGGCTTATGGAGAAACTCATTCGCGAGCTGGCGGATCGGGCGGGGCATGGTGGCGGAAAGCAGAACCGTCTGTCGCTTGCCTTTGATCGCGCCGAGGATGTGCCGGATTGGCGGCAGGAAGCCCATGTCCAGCATCTGATCCGCTTCATCGAGCGCAACCATCTCAACATCGTCGAGGCTGAGAACGCCGGTTTCCATGTGGTCCATCAAGCGGCCAGGGGTCGCGACGAGGAAATCTACGCCGCGCGCCATCGCCTTGATTTGCGGGCCGGGCCGCGCGCCACCGACCACAAGGGCGACTGAATGGCGGATGTGCCGACCATGGGAGCGAATGCTGTCAGCGATCTGGCCAGCAAGCTCCCGGGTTGGTGCCAGGATCAAAACCCGGCAGCGCTTTGGCGAGGGCCGCGAGGGGCGCTCTTCCAGGGCGTGCAGCATTGGCAGCACATAGGCTGCGGTCTTGCCGGTGCCGGTCTGGGCGATGCCGATAACATCACGGCCATCAAGAAAGGCCGGAATTACAGCGGCTTGGATCGGGGTGGGTTTCTCGTAGCCCATCGTTTCGATGGCCTGAGTTAGAGGCTCGGCAAGGCCGAGATCAGTAAAATTTGTCAAGTTTCAAGTCCAATACACATGGCAAGCCTTATGACCGCTCGCAATGGTGCTGAGCGGCGCTTGCCGTCTTTTCAAATGGAGCTTGCGTAGATCAGCTGCCGGGTGGCTGTACAGGGCCTAGTATGGGGTCCCGTGGTTGCACAAAAGCCAACGATCTCACGCGCAAAATATCGCGAACGTGGTGGTACCGGTTGCTCTAGAGCAGCGCCGCTGACGGATTGTCGTCTTCTACGCGCGGCGCGGTGTTGGGACGGATATGGACCCATCACCCTGGAAAAGCAATAAAATTATAGAATTCGCGTCACTCCGCCGCGACGAGCCCATCTTCCTGGTCGCGGACGGCTCGGGCATTGGGGCGGTCTGCTGCGTCGCCGTATCCGCCGCCTGCAGCGACCTGCACAATCAGCTTGTCGCCCCTTTGCAGGGGGAATGAGGTTTTGGAGAGCAGGTTGATCACCTCATCGCCCCGCAGTACTTGGTTTTGGCCGGGCGCACCCTGGCCGCCACCGAACAAACCATCGGCCTGCTGTGTGAAGCGGTCGCCATATGTCGCGAAGGTCACGTTGTCTTCTAGAATTTCATAGACCTTGCGGAACCCAAGCCCGCCGCGCATGCGGCCTTTGCCGCCGGACCCTGCAATGTAGCTGTAGTCGATGCAGCGGAAGAACACGTGGTCCATATCTGTGGCTTCAATCGGGATATTGCCGCAATTGGACAGCGGGCTATCAACGCCGTCTGCGCCATCATTCTCTGGCCCCGCACCGTATCCACCGCCGAAGATTTCCAGATAAATGTCATAGCCATTCGGCCCAAGCCAGGAGAGGCAGCAAGCGGTCGTCGTGTCTGTGCCTGTCGCGATCACCCGTGTTGGTGCAGCGGTTGAAAGGGCTTTCATCACGGCATTGAAAGCCCTGTAGCTGGCCAATAAGCGGGCGCGCACAGGGGCGGGGTAGCGCGGATTGAGGATCGAGCCTTCGGGCGCTTTCACCGTAATCGCGCGGCTACAGCCGTCATTGAACGGAATATCCGCGTCTGTCAGTACGGATTTCGCCGCTGCAACCGCTGCTGCAACCGTGGACGCGAAGGGTGTGTTCATATTGGTCGCGACTTGGGGTGCTGTGCCCGCAAAGTCGATCTCCATGGAATCGCCTTTGATCATGACGGTCGCCTTTACCGGCACCGGGTCTGACGTGACACCGTTATCATCCAGAGCATCCTGGCCGGTATAGACGCCATCCGGTGCATCGCGGAGCGCATTGCGGACGCGACGTTCGGAATAGTCCAGCATCTCTGTCATGGCGTCTGCCAGTTTTTCGCGGCCATATTTATCCGCGAGTGCGGTCAGGCGTTCTGCGCCGACGGCGTTGGCGGCGAACTGCGCGTCGATATCGCCCAAGGTGGCATCGGGCATGCGGACATTGGCCCGCACGAAGGCCTCCCAAGGCCCGCCAGCCCAATCCCGATCGCGGTTCAGCTTGAGCGCTGGGAAGATGATGCCTTCTGAATGAATATCCGGCGCGTTCGGGTTCAGGCCAGCAGCACCACCGCCCAAGTCAATGTGATGCACAACCGTTGCCGCGAAACCAATGCGCATACCTTCATGGAAGATCGGGCAAAACAGGAAAATATCCTGGATGTGTTGGCCGCCCTTATAAGCGTCATTGGTGATGTAGAAATCACCGGGCTCGAGGCTGTCAGGCGGGCAGCGTTCGGCGCAATGGCGGAAGGTGTGGCTGATGGAGCCAAGCTGCATCGGGATAAGCTCCGCCTGGGCGATCACATCGCCGTCGGCGCTCATTAGGGCTGCAGAACAGTCCTCAGCCTCACGAACGATGGGCGAATGGGCGGAGCGGATAAGCTTCACGCCCATTTCCTGCGCTGCCGCGATCAGGCTTTGGGCGACGATGGCTTGTTCGACGGGATCTAATGCGGTCTTGGGAGCCATGGCCTCAGCCCTCCTTCCGAATAACGATATTGCCAGATGTATCTAAGCTGGCAGTCCAGCCCGGCGGCACATATACGGTGGCGAGCCCGTCATCGATCAGCAGCGGCCCGGCGTCGCCGTCAGTCGATAACGCGGCGCGGGATAGCATCTGGGCAGTGTGCTGGCCGCCGCGCTCATACAAATTGATCGCAGTCGCATCTGCCTCGGCCCGTGTCACCGGCGATTCCGGGAATGCAGGCGGCGGCAGGTATCCGCCCGCCCGGTACGCCACAATCTCCGCAGGCTCGCCCGGCGCTTTTGCGAAAGCATAAAGCTGTGTATGGGCCGCGCGGAATTTTTCTTCTAACACGGCTTGGTTCAGGCTTGGTAGTTCATCGGCGGAAAGCTCGACAGAAGCCTCGAACGCCTGGCCGCGATAGCGCATATCCAGCGTATATTGAAAGTGTGCGGGTGCGGCCAAGCCGTGGTCGCTGAAATGGCTGCGGATATCGGCTTCCAAATTGGTCATGTGGCCGCGCACGACGTCTGCCACTTTGGCATCCAGCGGCTGGCGGTCAGTCAGGGCGGCGAAGCGGGCATAGTCCGCGACCAGCAATCCAAGCGCTGATAGGACGCCTGCGAATGGCGGGATAATGACGGCGGAAAGGCCAATCTCCTCGGCAACGCGCACGGCATGCATTGGCCCGGCACCACCGAAGGCGACCATCGCGTAATCCCGTGGGTCACGGCCCCGTTCAGTGGAAACCCGTTGGATGGCGCGGGCGATGTTTGATTCTGCGAGCTGAATTGCGGCGTCGGCAATCTCGAGTGGCGATTTATCGAACAACTCAGCGAGCGGTTGGAACGCGGCTTCCGCAGCGGCGGCGTCCAGGTCCATCTCGCCGCCAAGAAAGGCTGCGGCCTGCATGGTGCCGCGCACCACATGGGCATCAGTGATCGTCGGCGCGCGTCCGCCTTTGCCATAGCAAGCGGGGCCAGGGTCTGCGCCGGCACTCTCGGGCCCGACGCGCAACATGCCGCCATCATCCGCCCAGACCAGCGATCCACCGCCAGCGCCGACCGTTGCCATGTCGATCACTGGTGTTTTAACGGGCAGGCCGTCAATTTCGGTCATGGGTGCCAGGGCCGGGCGGCCATCAGGTGCCAAACAGACGTCTGTTGAGGTACCGCCGACATCCAGCGTAATGAAGTTCTTGAACCCGGATCGTGCCGCCTGCCGCACCGCGCCAACAACGCCTGCCGCAGGGCCGCTAAACAGCGCCGTGATCGCATTTTCCGCCATCGCAGCGGCTGGCATCCGCCCACCATTGGATTGCATCACGGAAAAGGCACCCGTGAACCCGTCTTCGCCGAGCGCGGCTTCAAACCGGTCCAAATACCGCCCGACTACAGGCTGCACATAGGCGGAGAGGGTTGTGGTGGATGCGCGCTCAAACTCGCGGAATTCCCGGGCGATTTTGTAGGAGGGCGCGGCCTGCATATCGGGCGCTAATTCAGCCAGAATCTCGACCAATCGCGCTTCGTGGGCCGGGTTGGCGAAGCTGTTTAACAAACAAATCGCGACGGCGTCGAAGTCCCGCGACGCCAGCAATGCCTGAATTGATGCGCGGGCAGCGTCCTCATCTAACTCACATGCGACGGACCCATCTGGCCCGATCCGCTCAATAATCTCAACCGTATCCCGGCGGCGGACAACAGGCACAGGCTTTTCATAATGCAGATCATAAATCTGCTGGCGCTGATGCCGCTGTAGCAACAGCAAGTCCCGAAAGCCTTCCGTCACCAGCAGTGCGACGCGCGCGCCCTTCCGCTCCAGAATGGCATTGGTGGCGACTGTTGACCCATGGGCCAGTTCATCCAGCCCCGCCAGATCAACCGCGCCCTTAGCCAACGCATTACGCGCGCCAATATCCGGCGACGAGGGCGTGCTCGGCGATTTGGCGACGGTAATCTCACCGTCTTTCACATAGACGAGGTCCGTAAACGTACCGCCGACTTCGACACCTGCTCTGGCGGTCATTCCGGACGCTCGCCTTCTACGGTGACGCGCCACATTTCGCGGCGGAAGCCTTGGTAATCGTTGATTGCGTAATGCTGAACCGCGCGGTTATCCCAAAATGCAACAGAGCCTTTTCGCCATTGGAAACGGCAGGTGAACTCGGGTTTGTGGCCGTGCTCATACAGGTAATCTAGCAGCGGTTTGCTCTCGGCTTCCGTCATGCCGTCAAGGCGGATCGTGAACGCCTCATTCACATACAAATGCTTTTGGCCGGTTTCTGGGATCGTGCGGATAACGGGGTGCGTGGTTTGCATTTCCGGTGTTGGTTTTTCGTCCAGCTTGGTGGAGCGGCCAGCATTGCGTTTGGCTTTGCTCTCTGCGCTGGACAGGATGCGGTCTGAATGGACGGCGCGCATGCCGCCCAGCATGGATTTCATTTCGTCGCTCAGGCCCTCATAGGCCAGCCGCTGGGAGGCGAAAATGGTGTCACCGCCATATGGCGGCACATCCAGCGCATACAGCAGGGAGCCAAGGGACGGCTTTTCCATGAAGCTTACATCCGAATGCCAGCTATTGCCGATATTCATGGTGGCTGTCGGCTCTTTCACCACCGGCATGATTTCGGGATAGCCATCCAGGGGCAGATAGATTGGGTGGATATTCAGCGGTCCAAAATACTTGGCCGCTGCGATCAATTCTTCCGGACGTAAATCCTGGTCCCGAAAAAATATCACGCCATGTTGCAATAGTGCCTGATGCACCTCCGCCATTACCTCCGGCTTGGCTTGGGCGAGGTCCACACCTTCTATTTCAGCGCCCACGCCGCCGGAAATAGGGCGCGTTGTCAGGTGTTGATAAGCTTGTGGCTGCTGGACATCGAACGGCATTTTAGGTCTCCTGAATTTCAGACGGCTAGCATGGCGCGAATCGTTGCAGAGGCCAAGCAGTCGGTGTTTGACAGCTGACGATAAAATTGGCGATCAAGCATCCGTTAAAAATATTTGGCAAAGGGACATGGGCATGGCGGATAATCGGAAAGTAGCAGTGATTACGGGTGCGGGCTCTGGCATTGGCAGGGCGGCGGTGTTGGGGCTGCTTGCTGCAGGGTGGAACGTGGCGCTGGCTGGGCGACGGGCAACGGCGCTGCAGGATGTGATCGCTGAAGCGGGCGTTGGTGCGGACCGGGCGATCGGGGTGCCAACAGATGTCACCGTCGCTGCCGAAGTGGCTGAATTGTTTCAGCGCACTGAGGAAGCCTTTGGTCGTGTCGATTTCCTCTTCAACAATGCGGGTGCTGGCACGCCGCCAATTCCGTTTGAGGACTTGACCGTTGAGCAATGGCAGGGTTGCGTCAGCGTGAACCTGACCGGCCCGTTCCTGTGCAGCCAGGAAGTGTTCCGCATCATGAAGGCGCAGGAGCCGATGGGCGGACGGATCGTCAACAATGGCTCAATTTCCGCCCATGTGCCGAGGCCGTTTTCAGCCCCCTATACCTCCACCAAACACGCGATCACGGGGCTGACCAAGGCGACGGGACTGGATGGCCGGGCGTATAATATCGCAGTTGGGCAGATCGATATCGGCAATGCCGAAACGCCGATGACCCAGCGTATGAAAGAAGGCGTGATCCAGCCCGATGGCTCTATGCAGGAAGAGCCTGTGATGGATGTGAAGGCCGTTGGCGACGCGATTGTTTACATGGCCGGACTGCCGCTGGATGCGAATGTGCAGACGATCACGGTGATGGCGACGAAGATGCCATTCCTGGGTCGGGGGTAGGTTTCCTTATCAGCGGGCACCCCGCTTCCAACGAAGCATATCCCGCTTTAAGCTTTGCCGACCCATCGTTCCGAAAGCAGAATTCATATGTCCGATCCTGATCAGTCGAAAGCTGGCGTCTCCAAGGCGCTTTGGTACACGGGCGCGCCGCTGGACCGCCTGTCCCACCGCCGTGCTGATGATGGGTGGATGAACAACAAGCTTTATGATTCCGAAAGCCGTATCGTCGCTGTATGGAAAGACAAAAGCCTGGTCCACACGGAGGAAGACGGCGCGCTGCTGCCAACCGTTGGAGAGGCCAAAGAGCTGCTGGATGCGGGTCGGCATCACTCGTTCCTTGGCATGAAGAAGGGCGTGGCCTATTTCGGCGTGGACCTCTCCCACCACGAGGACCCCTACAAAGCCCACCCACATATCGATTCCCACGGCGCCTTTGAAGACCTGCGCAAGGTTGGCCCAGCGTTGGAGCAGGAAGAAGGTTCCATCTTGGCCCATGCGCGGGGGCTGATGTTTTGGCACAACAAAAACAGTTTCTGCGGCGTTTGCGGTGCGGAATCGAAGGCGGAGAAAGCCGGTAGCCAGCGCCGCTGCGTCAACCCCGATTGCAATTCTCTGAACTTCCCGCGCACCGACCCTGCAGTGATCATGCTGGTCTACAAAGGCGACAATTGCCTGCTTGGCCGCTCCCCCCATTTCATGCCGCGTATGTATTCAACATTGGCAGGGTTTGTGGAAACGGGTGAAACGCTGGAGGAAGCCGTATCCCGCGAAGTGTTGGAGGAAACGGCCGTTGTCGTTAATCCAGATAAGGTGCGTTACTGGGCGTCCCAGCCCTGGCCGTTCCCGGCTTCATTGATGTTGGGCTTCCACGCAGAGGCCGAAACCGAAGAAATCATGATCGACGAGGAAGAGATGGAGGACGCCCGCTGGGTCCATCGCAGCCAGCTCGATAACCTTGAAGATATTGGCATGAAACTGCCACGCCGGGACTCGATCGCCTATCGCCTGATCGTCTCTTGGATGAACGGGGAGGCCTGAGCAATGCGTCTCAAAGGCAAAGTGGCCGTCATTACGGGCGGTGCATCTGGCTTCGGCGAAGTGATGGCGCGCCGGTTCGTGGCCGAAGGTGCCAAAGTCATGGTGGCCGATATGAATGCGGCGGGGGCCAAGGCAGTTGCTGACAGCATAGGCGACGCGGTCCGCTCCATCGGCGCGGATGTGACCAAAGCCGCAGAAGCGGACGCAATGATTGCGGCGACCGTGGATGCCTTCGGCGGGCTGGATATCCTGGTGAACAATGCAGGTGCGCCCCAGTTCATCAATAATTTTGAGGACGTGACGGAGGATGAGATTGATCTCATTTTCAACGTCAACGTTAAAAGCTGGCTGTTCACCAACCGCGCCGCCATTCCACACCTCGCAGGCAACGGTGGCGGATCTATCATCAATACAGCCTCTGTCGCCGGATTGCGGCCACGGGCGGGTGCGGCTTGGTATAATGCCTCGAAGGCGGCAGCGTGCAGCCTGACGCTGACCATGGCGGCAGAGCTCGCGGCCAAAAACATCCGAGTCAACGCGCTTTGCCCAGTTGCTGCAGAAACGCCTTTGTTTGAAGGCGTAGTCGGCGAGATCACAGACGCCAAACGCGAACGCTTCACCGCCACCATCCCGCTGGGCCGCCTCGCCGTGCCGGACGACGTCGCCAGCGCCGCCGTTTATTTGGCGTCAGACGAAGCGACGTTCATGACGGGGGTTCTGCTGCCGATTGATGGCGGCAGGACGGCGATGTAGGCAATAGTATTTAGCGTCGTGCGCATAATATGGATTTACCTGGGGGCCTGGGCAAATGGCTAGATATGAAGCACGCGTTTTTGGCGAGCATGCCTTTAACAACGATGCGGGTTATACATCGCCCCACGCTTGCTTCAGCTGCAGCAAAAGCTGCAAAATTTCATTCCGGAGTACAGCGCCCAAATGTCCGCAGTGCGGCTCTGAGCTTTGGGAAATGGGACGTTCATTTAAAGCGCCAAAGCGAGCGAATCGAGAGCAGTGGCTTAAAGTGCAGCGTCTTCGTGAAGCGGGATACTATTTTCCCTTCACAACTGACAGCCATCATCCCCCCTATCCGGAACGGTTGCGTGACTTAGACCGATTTATGGCGGAGAATCCTTGCCATGCGTATAGAATTCGCAAATTTTGGCCTACCTGGGCACGAGATCTAGCAAATTAGAAGGCTATACCTTCGGCAGTTCCGCTGGCCCCATCGTGTAAGGCTTTAGCGCCCCAAGCAGCGCCTGAAGTGCAGGCGTTTCGACATTGTGTTCGATGCCGAGTGCTACGGCCTTGCCTGCCAGCCAGGGCAGTTCCAGGCGGTTGCCTCGCAACAGGTCTATCGTCATGGAGGCGATGCTTTCGGCGTTTTGGCCGTCAATCATGGCGAGGCGGGTTTCGGCCAGATTATCGGCCAGCGGTACACCATGGGCGCGGCCAACGGCGGCGACTTCGCTTAGGAGGCGCATCAGTGTCGCCCGCGCGTCCGGATCCGTGCGGATATAGCCCATGCGCTGGCGGCTGGCGGCTGTCAGGGACGAAACCGAGACCAGGAATACGAATTTTTCCCATAGATCCTTTATGATGTTGGCTGAAATTCGTGCCTCAATCCCAGCCGCCTCGCAGGACGCTAGCAGCGCTTGCACACGCCCGCTTTCAGTCCCGTCGAATTCGCCGAAGGTCAGGTTCTGATATTCACCCATTTGCTGGATGCGGCCCGGCGCTTCAATGGCGGCGTTGATAACCGCGACGCCCGGGATGACGGCTTCGCGCCCAATCACGCTTGCCAAGCGGTCTGGCGCGTCGACGCCGTTCTGCAAAGTGATGACGCCCGTGTGGCTATCCAGCAGCGGCTTGATCGCAAGGCCTGTCGTTTCAACGTCCCAGAGCTTTGGCGTGAACAGCACGAAATCGACCTTGCCGATCTCCTCCGGGCTATCTGTTGCTTGCACGTTGTCCAGGTGGAAGTCGCCGCGCGCGCCGGTGATGGTCAAGCCGTCTTTCCGCATGGCTTCCAAGTGCGCGCCGCGCGCCAAAAACCACACATCCTCGCCTGATCGCGCCAAGGCAGAGCCGAATGGTCCGCCAACGCCGCCTGCTCCAATCACTGCTATTCGCATCCGCTCAAGCTCCGTTGTATGTTTGAAATCAAAGCATAGGAGCAGAGCAATGACTGTGGAACACCTGGAGCGGGGCGCTAAATTGGCGCGGCTTGAGACATCTGAACGCGTGGAGTTCAGCCCGATATCCCACTATCACCCGCTGATGAGCGACGGCACGACGGCGGTGCGCACCGGCATTCAAACGGCAGAACCCGGTTACGTCGCCGAAATGCACCAGCACCCGTATGAGGAACTGCTGTTCATCCTGGAAGGCGAGGCGGATGTGTGGGTGGAAGGCCATGAGGATGCGAAGCGACGGATGAAAGCGGGAGACATGGCGTCCATGCCACCAAACACGCCGCACACATTTGCCGTCGCCGGGGACAAGACGATGCGCCTGCTTGGGATTCATCATTCCAAAGAACGCATTGTTGAATATGTCGCTCAAGATACAAATGCCGAAGGCTATCCGATGCAAGGGACTGATAAGTGACCGCAATTAAAACAATTGGCTTGCTTGGCGTTGGCGACATGGGTGCGGCTGTTGGCCAAACATTGGCCGAGGGCGGGTTCCGCGTGGTGTCAGACCTTGCCGGCCGCAGTGCGGAAAGCCGCGCGCGGGCTGAGAAAGCTGGGATTGAGGACGTAGGCTCGCTGGATGGCGTGATCACTGTCGCAGGCGCCCTCATGTCCATCATGCCGCCCGCGTTTGCGGAGAGTGCGGCTGTTGATGCCGCAGCCGCCATGACGCGCACGGGCAGGCAGCCGCTTTATATGGACCTGAACGCAATCTCGCCGATCACGATGGCGGCGATCGCAAAGGCCGTGACGGGGGCAGGGGCTAAGGTTCTGGATGGCGGCATTATTGGCCGCTCGCCGGATTTGGCGACACCGCGCGTATATCTCTCCGGCCCGGATGCTGAGGCAGTGGCGCCATTACTTGGCCGCCCGAATATGAAAGTGATCGCACTTGGGCCAGATATCGGCCAGGCCTCAACGCTCAAAATGCTGTTCGCCTCCCTCACCAAAGGGTCCTGGGCAATGATGGCCGCCGTTGGCATGGCGGCTGAGCGTTACAAGCTGCTGCCAGCCCTGATGAATGAGCTTGAAGGCGGTAATCAGCACGCTTTCACGGGCATGCAAAACTGGGTTGGATTCCTGGCCGCAGACGCCCATCGCTTCGGCCCCGAAATGGACGAAATCGCCGCCACCCTCGCCAGCGCCGGCGTAACCCCCAAATTCCACGAGGGCGCTGCCTGGGTCTACGACGTGCTGAAAGACACGCCCCTAGCCTCCGAAACGCGGGCAACCTGGGACCGGTCAAGGCCAGTACAGGAATCGCTCAAGGTGTATTTGGAGACGCTTGATAAGCGGGGGTAATGCACCGCTTCGAATGAGCGAATTATTAGCGGCAAGATAGGGGTTCTGACCGAAAATCCCCTCTCCCCAAACAAAGGGAGAGGAGACTTGGAAGCAGATGCAATGGTTCCGGTCACCCAGGCGCGACGGGCAGCTTCTTCGGCAGCGTGAACACCGCCACGAGGATCACCAGTGCTGCAGCAGCTAGGATGAGGAACAGTGCGTCGAAGCCCCAATTGCTGTGGACGAAGGCGATCATGGGGAGGGACGCTGCAAGGACCGTGAAGCTGACGACATAGCGCACGCCGTAAATGCGCGCGCGGGCGGGGCCGCTGGCCATTTTGCCGATCATGAAATCGTTGATGGGAATCTGGCCGAACGCGCCCAGCATAAAGCCGAGCGCAACTGCCAGCGCCACACCGTCCTGCAAGCCAGGCATTGCGGCGAAGAAGATGATCTGGATGGCGGCGACGGTCATGAACACTTTCTTTGGTCCGTGCTTATCCAACATACTGCCGACGACCAACTGCGCCATGGACGCTACTGCGAATACAATGAACGCCAGCATGCCGATCACAGTCGCTGTATCCGCCTGCGCGCCATCCGCCACGGGTTGAACCATCTCCGCCAGCCGTGTCGCGAAGCCCTGCAGGCGTTCGTCCAGCATTTTCGGCAGCGCGAATGTGGTGGACTGGAAGATGATGGAGGAGACCGCCGTCGTTAAAAACACGATGGCGGAGACCCGGATCAGCAGCGCTTTATAGTCTGCCGGTAAGGGCGCCGCAGCCGCCTTCTTCTCCGCTTTGTCTTTGGCGCCGTCTGCGCGGATTTGATCTCGCTGCAAGGTGTAATAGGCGATGCCTGTCAGGATGGAGAATATGCCCGGCAGGATGAACGCCATCCGCCACCCGCCATTGTCGATCATATAGCCCGTGATCAACGCCGCCGCCGCGACGCCCAGATTGCCCCACACGCCATTCATGGCGATGCGCATACCGGTATTCTTCCATTTCATTGTCACGATGGCGAGGCCAACCGGGTGATAGATCGCCGCGAACACGCCGATAACGAAGAGGCCAATGCCGACTTCAATCGGCGAGCCCGCCATACCGGTCAAAATTGACGTGGCGCCGATGCCAACGAAGAACACGCACATCATGCCGTCCCGGCTCCACCGGTCCGCAAGCCATCCTGCAGGCAGGGAAAACAGGCCGAAGGCGAAGAAACCTGGCGTTGCATAGGCCAAAAGCTCCGCGTAGCTCACCCCCCATTCCCGCACCAGCGCCAATGCGGCAACCGTCGCGAAGACCAGCATGAACAGGTGGTCAAGAAAATGCCCGATATTGAGCAGCAAGAAGTAAGTCTGGTCGCGATTCATCAGCTTCGGCTCCGATCTTTCATTGCAGTAGCTTAGTAGCCGCTCTCTGATTGGCTAGGGCCTGCTTGGGCCACCCCCGCCATAAACCGGCCCTTTCGGCCCTAAACGCACGCCCGGTCGCAACCGCGTGTACGGCAAGTCCGCCGGGTCTGCGATGACGGGACCCGGCGCACGGGCGACGAGGACATCTGCTGCGATGGGTTCGAAATCAGCGCGGAAATGGACAGAGCTTTTGAGGACCAAGATGCGCTCATCGGCAGGCTCAACGCCCAGATGGCGGAACATCTCCTGGTCGGCGGCCTGCACTTTTTTGGACGCTATGACGACGCGGGTTGGCGTATCTGCGATGCGGATCAAGGCCATTTCGCCAAGCTGCATTTTGGAGCCCATATAGAACCCGCCGGTGCAGGTGAACTGACCGTCGCCCAGTTGCTCGACCGTGGCGCGGATTGGGAAGGTCGTATCCTCATGCCAGCTTCGTCCACCTAGGGAAAGTTCAATTGTGCCGCCAATACCAACCTTGTGAGCGCCTGCGGCGGCGTCTGCGTCAATCATTAGGCCGAGTACGGCATCCGCCTTCGCAGCAACGAGCGCGCGGAGCATGCCGGTCGTATCCCCATCCCCGCCGCCGCCTGGATTATCCTGGGTGTCAGCAATGACGATGGGTTTGCCAGGGTTTGCGGCAGCCAATTGCATGGCGCTAGCGGCTGCGGCCTCGGGGTCCAGATAATCGCCGTCGAATTGATCCTGGCGGCTCGTGATGGCGGCCATCAGCGCGTCTGCGGCATTGTCAGCCGTCGCTTGGTCCCGGCCATAAGCCACAACGCTTGGCCCGCATTCCGCAATGTCAGCGGGCGGAAACCCTTGCAGGAAGCTGAGGCTAAGGCCAGGGTCTGCCGCTTCCAGCGCTGCCAATTCCGCGTAAACCGCTTTGGCAGGGTCAACGAGCGTGCATTGCCAGTTGATCGACACCAGAAAATGCGTGCGTCGCATGGCTTTGGCGGGCTTGCCTTCTGCCAGGATGCGCTTCAGCAAATGTGCGGTGCGCGCCCCTGTTTCGGCCATGTCCACATGGGGATATGTGCGGAACCCAACCAAAGCGTCTGCGTGACGGACCATGGCGTCTGTGACATTAGCATGCAGGTCCAGGCTGGCGATCAATGGAATGTCGGGGCCGATTACGGCACGGACGCGGGCCAGCAACTCACCTTCGCCGTCCTCAAAGCTTTCCGTCACCATAGCGCCGTGTAGGTCCAGATATACGGCGTCGATGGGGCCTACTTGCTGGGCTAAGTTCGCTATGCGGATGGAAATGCGCTCGAATGCGTCGTCGGTTACATAGGCGGAAGGGCCGGCATTGCACCAGAGCAAGGGTGCCAGATCGAAACCGAGAGCAGGCGCAGCCTCAACGAACCCGGCGATGGCGATATTCACGCCTGCCGTCGCTTCCGCCATGCCGTCGCCTTCTACCAGGGCTGGCCAGCTATCGGCACGCTCAAACATCTCGTAAGTCGCCTTGGAGGGCGCGAACGTATTTGTCTCGTGCATGAATCCGCCAATAGCGACGCGCATTTGCTCTATCCTTCAGGCCGTGCGATAGCGGCCAGTGTATACGCTCCATAAAGGCCAACACCATGTCCGCCGCTGCCGAAACTTTAGCGCGCCCACCTATTCGCGCTGAAATCGTTGAGACGCTGAAGCTTGCGGGCCCGGCGATCATTGCGCGTGCGGGCATGTTGATGATGTCCATCGCGGATACGGTCATGGTCGGCCAATATGATACGGCGCAACTGGCTTATCTCGGCCTTGCATGGTCATTATCAACGGTTCTGCTTGTCGCCAATATTGGGCTGCTGATGGGCACGCTGGTGAAGACCAGCCAGGCTTTTGGCCGTAAGGATTATATCGAGTGCGGGCGGATATGGCGTCGCGCTATGCCGCTTGCGCTCATCATCGGTTCCGTTGGCGCTTTTTTGTGTCTTGAAGCGGAATGGCTGCTGCTTGCGATTGGCCAGACACCAGAAGTCGCGGCGGGAGCCGCACCGGTGACAGTCGCCTATGGCATCGGTCTTGTACCGATTGCGATTGCTGTAGGCAGTCAATTCTTTTTGGAAGGCATTAAGCGACCAATCCCGGCAATGTTGGCGATGATTGTCGCGAACATCCTAAATGTCGGCCTGAATTTTGTTCTGATTTATGGGGTCGAAGGTGTAGAGGCCATGGGGGCAGAGGGTGCAGCGTGGGCCACCACGGGTGCCCGCACCATGCTCGCCGTCGTTGCCGTCGCCTACATCCTGATGATGCGCGATCGGGGAACGTTCGGCATGGGACGAGGCTTCCCCAAGCAATGGTCTGGCTTTGGCGAGCAGATGAAAATTGGCCTGGCGACGGGGGCGGCGTTGATCGCTGAATCCTCCGCATTCAGCGGCCTGACGATGATGGCAGGGTTGGCGGGCGTGCTGGCGCTCGGCGCATTTTCAGCCACGATGAACTTGTTGGCGGTTGTATTTATGGCGGCCCTTGGTATCGGCGTTGCAACGTCAGTCCGGGTCGGCGCTGCATGGGGGCCGGGTGACAAAGCAGGCGCAGAGCGTGCCGGGTGGATTGGGCTTGGCGTCAACACTGTCGCCATGGCCATCATCGCCATTGCGCTCGCACCGACAGCCCGCTGGATCGCCAGCCTTTATGGCTTGGAAGATGTCGCCCAGGAAATGGCGGCGGACGCGATGCAGCTTGCCGGGATCGTGATCCTGGTGGATGGCGCGCAGGCCGTGCTGGCGAACGCGCTTAGGGCGCGGGGGGATGTGTGGCCAACAACGGCGATCCAGATCGCGTGCTTCGTATTCATTATGCTGCCCGCAGCCTATGTGTTCACGCTCGTTTGGACGTGGGGACCGGTCGGGCTGATGTCTGCGATTGGTTTGGCGACGCTGGCCTCGACTATTTCCCTCGCGGCGCGCTTTCGCTTGCTGGCTTTGGCGGACCGGCGCGAGACACCGTGACTTTCAGCAGCGCATGGGCGATCTTCTGGTGAAATGATATTCAGCAGGAAACCAAAGCCCATGAGCCCGCTCGATGCGCCGAAGCAGCCGAAATACTATTCCGGCGTCCGCCCCGGTATGAATGACAGTGACCGGATAGCACCGGATTGCGCAGGCCTGAACTTCTTCGAGATCGACCATCAATTCCAAAGCCTGCTGCCCTTATATCTGACGCAGGATGAGCTCAATCACTTCTCCCCGCATTTTGATGCAATGGGCGAAGTCGCGGGCGGGCGGCTGAACGATTTAGCAATGCAGGCCGACAAGAATGAGCCCGTGCTGCATCCCCGAGACCGGTTCGGGCGGGATATCGACTGGATCGACTATCACCCGGCATATCGCGAGATGGAGAAGATTGCCTGGGGTGATTTTCAGATGGCAGCGATGGCGCATCGGCCCGGTGCCCTTGGCTGGCCGGAGGTGACACCAGCGCCCATCAAATACGCATTCCAATATATGTTCGCGCAGAGCGAGTTTGGCATTCTTTGCCCACTCTCTGTCTCCGAGACCTCGGCATATCACTTCGAATGGGCGGATGATCCAAAGCTGAAGGAAATGTTCTGGAAAGGCCTGACATCGCTAGACTTCGATAACCGGCTGACCGGCACGCAGTTTATGACCGAAAAAGCCGCTGGGTCAGATGTTGGCGAAGCCACGCTGACAGCCGTACCCGATGGCGATGCATGGAAGCTTTACGGCGAAAAATGGTTCTGCTCCCACGCAGACGCTGACGTGGCGTTGCTGCTGGCTCGGCCAGAAGGTGCTGCCGCTGGCACCAAGGGTCTTGGCCTGTTCGCCATGCCGCGGCGGTTGGAGGATGGTTCCCGCAACAGTTACCGGATCGTCCGCCTGAAGGAAAAGCTTGGCACGAAGAGCATGGCGTCTGGCGAAATCATCTTTGATGGTGCCAAGGCCTATGCCGTAGGCGATGTCGAAAACGGC
Source organism: Alphaproteobacteria bacterium (assembly GCA_040263875.1). Taxonomy (GTDB): domain Bacteria; phylum Pseudomonadota; class Alphaproteobacteria; order Bin95; family Bin95; genus VMCJ01. Next base: position 18,698 of record JBDQJI010000002.1, on the reverse strand, counting down.
ATCAAGCAGATGCTGCGGCAGGTTAATCTCTCCCGCCTATCCCATGGCGTGCGCGCGGCTGGAATGATGCGGCGCTGCTTGAATGAAGCATTGAGCGTCGCCCGCTATCGCCGCCAGTTCGGCGAACCTGTCGTCAATAAGCCGCTGATGCAAGGCCAATTGCTCGACATGATTCTGCCGACGGAGCAAGCACTGACGGCGGTGTTCTATGCCGCGAGCGCCATGCGCCGGGCCGATGCAGGGGATGAGGCTGGCAAAAAGGCGCTCCGCATCGCAACGCCGCTGCTGAAGATGATGGCCTGCCGGGACAATGTGCCGGTCGCTACAGCCTCCATGGAGACGCGGGGCGGGCTTGGTTACATCGAAGAATGGGTCAACGCCCGGTTGGTACGGGACGCGCAAATCGGCCTGCTTTGGGAAGGTACGACGAACATGAATGCGCTGGATGTCATCACCCGCGCCGTGGGCAAGGAACATGCCGAAGAAGCGTTGTTGGATGACATAACCGGTTGGCTGGACGCCGCGGAAGGTTGCCCTGGCCAATTGCGCAGTCGCCTTAAGCAAACCGTTAGCCGCGCAGTAGATTTCGCCCGCGCTGTTGCTGCCGATAAAGGCAATGAGCGCCATTGCCGTCAGGCGGCGGCTGGTCTTTATCATGCGCAAACGGCGGCACTGATGGCGGCAGAGGGTGCTGTGATTGGTGCGGCAGGCGGCGACGCGCGACGTTTGTTGATTGCGCGCCTCGTGCTGGATCGGCGTTTGGCACCCCAGGATCCGCTGAAATTGGACGAGAGCCCATTTGAGGCGGAAGCGGCGGAATTGTTATTGAGCGATACGCCAGTGTCGTTAGATCAAGCGACTGCGCTGCTACAGCGCTAGGGCGGGTATATGAAAATTGGCTGGGGCGCCTGGATTCGAACCAGGGAATACCGGGATCAAAACCCGGCGCCTTAACCACTTGGCCACGCCCCAATTTTCACGTTGAGGCCGAATATGGCTAAGTGGCGGGCGGAGTTCAAGCCGCTTTCGCTGAGCCTTTCAGTCGCGCTTGTCGCACCCACCAGTCGGGATGGGCATTTGCGAGCGTTTTTGCGGCTTTTCGGGCGGCTAATTTGGTTTCAAAAAGCGCGAAGCATGTGGCGCCAGACCCGCTCATGCCATGGGTAAGGGTGCCATCAGTGCGCTCAAGGGCGCGCAGGCAGTCCCCGATTTCGGGCGCGCACTGAATCGCAGGCGCCGTCAGATCATTGCCGAAGCAACGTGCAACGGCGGCAAGGGCGGAGACTCCGGTCGTCGCTGATGCAATTGTCGCCATTCCAGAAAAAGCACCCGTCCGCGCTTTGAACACCGCTGGTGTGCTGCAGGGAATGCCTGGATTGCACAGCATCGCATAGACGCTCGGAACGCCGTCTAAGAATAAAAGCTTTTCACCGATGCCGCCAATGCGAACAGGCGCATTGGCAAGGCACATCGGCATATCCGCACCCAGGCTCAGGGCCAAGTCTATAAGCGCTGTCTTGGAAATATCCTTGCCGCGCTGGAGTAATCGCAAAACCGCTGCCGCATCAGCTGACCCACCGCCAATCCCCGCCGCGACGGGGAGATGTTTCCAGAGAATGATATCGACCGTTGGCCCGCCAAATGCGCTTCGGAAAGCTTCTGCCGCTTGCAGCACAAGATTATCCGCAAGGTCACCCGAAAGTGCGTTGGCGAACGGGCCGCGCACGCAAAGGCGCGATTTTTTGGCATCCGACGGCCGGAGCGCGACCACATCGCCGATATTGGCGAACAGCACGAGGCTATCGAGCAGATGATAGCCATCATCGCGCTTGCCGGTTACGCGGAGGCCAAGATTGACCTTGGCGGGCGCGCGCTCGAACCGCCAGGCAGTCCGGCACCGATTAACCGCCGTCACTGCCGCTCTGTTTGGCATCGTCCGCTTTGGGTGCTGAAGCTGCAGGGCAGCCGTCTACGCCGCAGCGCAGTTTGCCTTCGATCACGGGAATAAGTTCGGCGTCAGGCTCAAACGACAGTGCGCGGCGCCATTGGAACCGGGCCTCCCGGTAGCGGCCAACCTGCCAGTAGGCGTCACCCAGGTGCTCGTTAATCACGGGATCAACAGGCTGCAGGGCAATGGCGCGTTCGAGCGTTGCAACGGCAGCTTCAAAATCACCAGCGCGATATTCGGCCCAGCCTAAGCTATCCGTGATGAAGCCGTCTTCTGGGCGGAGTTCAACGGCGCGGGCAACCATATCCCGGGCTTTGTCCAGGTTTTCACCCCGATCAATCCAGGAATAGCCCAGATAGTTCAGGATCAGCGGTTCATCGCCCAATGTTTCAAGCGCAGCCAGAAATTCTTTCTCTGCTTCTGTCCATCGGCCAGAGCGTTCAAGGGCGATGGCGCGGGCATAGCGAAGCCAGCCGTCGCCTGGCCCAAGGCCGCCTTTACGCTTGATCGCTTCGTCATAAGCTTCAGCGGCTTCTTCAAATTTATTGGCAGAACGCAGCAGATGGCCAAGCGAAATGGCGGGCTCGGATTCCTCCGGCGCAATCGCCATCACTGCGCGTATGGCTTTGGCCGCCCCGTCGATGTCGCCCGCATCCGCCATAGAATCGGCAGCGCGGAGAGGTGCTCGCCAAGCGTAAGAGCCTGCCTTGGGAACGGCGCGGTAGGCAGTGGCAGCAGCTTCAGACCGACCGGACGCTTCAAGAATTTGGCCAATCGTTTGCCGCGTCGCCGGATCAGCAGGACGGAGCGCATCCGCCAGACGTGCGTAGACGAGCGCACTTCGATATTGCCGGTCCTGGTACAGGCCGCCCGCGAAATTAAACAGCGCTTCGCCGAAGCCTTCAGCAGCAGATTTGACGATTTGGCCAACAGCGGCGGTGTCGTCAGGGTCTTCTACGCCTTCGCCAGCTTTGGCGCGGATTGCGGCAGCGGCTTCTGGTGCGTCATTGCGATCATTGAACCCGGCTGCAACCTGAACGAGGCGGGGCGACAATGGGCGTTCTTCAGATTCGGCTGCCGCGATGGCTTCCTCATACATCCAGCGCGCAAGGTCCGCGCGATCGCCCTGCTCGGCCAACATACCGGCATGGAGCATCAACAACACTTTGAGACCCTGCATATCGCGCGCAGCGTCCGTCAATTTGCGGGCACCACCGTCAATATCGCCAGCGCCAGCCAACGCCCAGGCATCTGCCAAGGTGGCGATCACTGGGGAGAGGCCGTTGGCGCGTGGGTCCGCTACAATTTCGCGAACGCCGTCATAATCGCCGGTCATGAAGCGCTTGGCGACGCGCAACATGCCAATGGGGAATCCATTCTCGCCCATCTCGCTTAGCGCTTCGGCGTCTTTTGCGGCTCGGTCAATCTCGCCTTCAACGGCCAGCAAGCCAACGACGCGGCGGCGCAATCGCGGCGTATCTGGGGCCAAAGCTAAGGCGCGAGAAAGCTGCCCTGCGGCAATGTTCGTTTCGCCACGCTGTTCCGCGACGCGTCCTGCCAGATAAGCCCCGACGAACCCTTCCGGCGGTTCGACAGCCGCTGCGGGCGCAGCCGCCAGCGCAAATGCGGCAGCGGTCAGGCCAGTCAGCAGTGTTTGCCGGAGAGTATGCGAAAATTTACGGGCCGCGAGCGCCATCGGCGTCTCCCTTACATATTTGGATAATTCGGGCCGCCGCCGCCTTCAGGCGTCACCCAAACGATATTCTGGGTCGGGTCTTTGATGTCGCAGGTTTTGCAGTGGACGCAGTTTTGGGCGTTGATCTGCAATCGCGGCGCGCCATTTTCTTCGACAATCTCATAGACGCCTGCCGGGCAGTAGCGCTGCTCCGGGGCATCATAAAGCGCCAGGTTTGTATCAATCGGCACGCTTGGATCTTTCAAGGTGAGGTGGACCGGCTGGTCTTCCTCATGATTGGTCGCGGAAAGATAGACCGAGGACGGTTTATCGAATGTGACCACGCCATCCGGCTTCGGATAGTTAATCGGCTCATATTTGGTTTTGGATTTGATGCTGGAATGGTCGGCCCCGTGATGGGAGATCGTCCAAGGTGCCATACCGCGCAGCAGTAGCTGATCAATCCCGGCATAGATCGTGCCTTTAAGCAGGCCCCATTTAAATGCGGGCCGGACATTGCGGGCTTTGTGTAATTCCTTCGCGAGCCAGGAACCTTTGTAGTCTGCGGCATAGGCTGTCAGCTCATCATGGCCTTCGCTGCCATCCATGATTCTGGTGAAGGCTGCTTCTGCGGCCATCATGCCGGTTTTCATCGCGGCATGGCTGCCTTTAATGCGCGGCATGTTCAAGAAGCCTGCGTCGCAGCCGATTAGTGCGCCGCCGGGGAAGATGAACTTCGGCAAGGATTGCACGCCGCCTTCATTCAGCGCCCGCGCACCATAAGAAATGCGCTTGCCGCCTTCTAGAACGCGCCGGATCAGTGGGTGCGATTTGTAGCGCTGGAATTCGTCAAACGGCGAAATGTATGGGTTCTGGTAATCCAGCCCGACGACAAAGCCGATCGCAACCTGATTGTTTTCAATGTGATAGAGGAATGATCCGCCATAAGTTTCCCGGTCCAGCGGGTACCCGGCGGTATGCATGACCAGGCCTTCCTGGTGCTTTTCTGGCTCGATCTCCCAGAGTTCCTTGATACCGATGCCATAGGTTTGCGGTTCTACGCCATCGCGCAGATTGTACCGGTCCATCAGCGTTTTGCCGAGATTGCCGCGCACACCCTCTGCGAAGAAAGTGTATTTCGCGTGGAGCTCGATGCCGGGTTCGTGGCTGGCTTTGGGTTGGCCATCTTTGCCGATGCCCATGTCGCCAGTCGCAACGCCTTTTACCGAACCATCGTCGTGATAGAGAACTTCTGCGGCAGCAAAGCCTGGATAAATCTCAACGCCGAGCGCTTCGGCCTGTTCGCCCAGCCAGCGGCACACATTGCCCAGGCTGACGATATAGTTCCCGTGATTCTTCATTGCGGGCATCATCGCGATATTGGGGACACGAAGGCCGCCTTTGCTGTCGAGGAAGTAGAATTTATCCTCTGTGACCGGCGTGTTCAGCGGCGCGCCACGTTCCTTCCAGTCTGGAATCAGCTCATTTAGGGCGATAGGATCCAGCACGGCACCGGACAGAATATGGGCACCAATCTCGGAGCCTTTTTCCAAAACGCAGACGCCGATTTCGGCACCTTTTTCTTCCGCCAATTGCTTTAGCCGGATCGCTGCCGATAAACCGGCAGGCCCGCCGCCAACAATGACGACGTCAAATGCCATGCTTTCCCGTTCTGCTGAATCACTCATCGGGTCCGTCCCTCATTCCAAATCACGTCTGAAGCGCGTATCGTTATGCCACACTAAGATAAGATAGGGCAGGAGATTAGCGGGCGCCATGGCCGATTTAGACCCATATGCGGCCTATTCCAGGGAATCGCTGATTGCGATGCTGCGTTGGCAGCTGGAAGCGGGGGTGACGGAAGCGCTTTCGCCTGAACCGTATGACCGGTTCAGCACCACTGCTGCCGCACCATCTGCGTCTGCTACAAGCCAAGAACTGCCGCCCGCCTACGCGCCCACTGGGGATTCGCCGCTGGCGCAGGCCCGGCGCAATAAGGGCCGATCCGCTGCGGCACCGCCGCCAGCAACCGTTGAGACCAAGCCTGTCAATCTGGTGGATCTCTATCAGATCAAGGACTTGGATGGATTGCGAACTGCGGTTGAAGCATTCGAAGGATCCAGCTTGAAGCGCTATGCGACCAATACAGTGTTTGGGGATGGCACCGCGGGCGCATGTATCATGTGTATTGGCGAAGCGCCTGGGGCAGAGGAAGACCGCCAGGGTGTCCCGTTCGTCGGCCCGTCTGGCAAGCTGCTGGACCGGATGCTGGCCGCCATCGGCTTTGCACGGTCTGATGTGTATATCACGAACACAATTTACTGGCGCCCACCCGGCAATCGCACACCAACGCCGGAAGAGCGCGCCCAGTGCCTGCCATTCTTGATGCGCCAGATTGAGCTTGTTGGCCCGACTGCCATCATCACACTTGGCGGCCCAGCGGCACAGACATTATTAAACGAGAAGACGGGCATCACCCGCCTGCGCGGTAAATGGTTCGATTTCCAAACCCGCCCCGGCCTTGCAGGCGGCATGGAATTGCCGCTTCTGCCCACATTCCACCCAGCCTTCCTGCTGCGCCAGCCTGCACAAAAGCGTGAGGCTTGGCAGGATTTGCGGGCTGTCAGGGATAAATTGGCGGCGGTTCCTTAGGCTGCCGTTCCGCCAACGGTAACGCCGTCCATCAGCAATGTTGGCTGGCCAACGCCCACGGGTACACCTTGGCCGGATTTGCCGCAGACGCCGATGCCGTTGTCGAGCGCCATGTCATTGCCGATCATCTTTACCTGGCTCATCGCAGCCGGTCCGTCACCAATCAATGTGGCACCCTTGATGGGAGCGGTGACCTTGCCGTTCTCGATTCGGTACGCTTCGGATGCAGAAAACACAAACTTACCGCTGGTGATATCCACCTGCCCGCCACCAAAATTGGTCGCATAGACGCCATTTTTCACGGACGACAGGATTTCCGCCGGGTCCCTATCGCCGCCCAACATGAACGTATTGGTCATGCGTGGCATGGGTTGATGCGCAAAGGATTGGCGCCGACCGTTTCCGGTGGCGGCCATGCCCATCAGCCGTGCGTTCATGCGGTCCTGCATGTATCCAACCAGCTTGCCGTCCTCAATCAGTACGGTGCGGCCGGTGGGGGTGCCCTCGTCATCAAAAGCAAGTGATCCTCGACGGTCTGGCATGGCACCGTCGTCAACGACCGTGACGCCTTTGGATGCCACCATTTCGCCCATGCGGCCGGAGAAATTGGAGGCACCTTTTCGGTTGAAGTCACCTTCTAACCCGTGGCCGACGGCTTCATGCAGCATCACGCCGGGCCAGCCTGGGCCGAGGACGACAGTCATCTCGCCAGCGGGCGCCGGCACCGATTCGAGCTTCACGAGCGCTTGGCGCAGTGCCTCGTCGGCGGAAGTGCGCCATCCGTCTTCTTCTAGGAACTGGGCGAGCGGCATCCGACCGCCACGGCCATCGCTGCCAGTTTCCATCCGATCACCGCGTTTTACGGTAACGGATATGGACACGCGGACCAGTGGGCGGAAATCCGCCGCTTCCCGGCCATCGGCGCGGATAATGCGCACGGCCTGCATTTCTGCATGGATGGAGCCAGAAACCTGCGCCACCAACGGGTCTTTAGCGCGGAGATAAGCGTCGATCTGCTCCAACACGCTGACTTTAGCGGCGAAATCAGGCGTTTGTGTGGGGTCAGCCGAATCGTAAATGCGTTTGTTCTGGATTGGTGGACCGTCTGCCAAGGCACCGCCGCGGCCTTTCCCGGCTTCGCGCGCGGTTTCCGCAGCACGGGCAAGGGCGGCGTTCGAAATTTCGCCACCATGGGCATATGCGGCGAATTCGCCAGCGACGGCACGCAGGCCAAAACCCTGGGAAACATCATTTGAAGCCGCTCGGAGCACACCATCATCGAAGCCAAGGCTTTCGCTGGTGGTGCGTTCGAGGAACAGTTCGCCATCATCTGCGCCGGCAAGGCCATCCATTAGGCTTTTGCGGGCTGCAGCGGGCTCTAGCCCGGTCTCTTCGAAGAACAGGCGGTCTGTTGCGCTGATCGGGTCCATTTTGACGCGGTCTCCAAGGGTGAGAATCGGCTTCGGTTGATGTATAAACTAGTTCATGCATGTGAATAAGAAATATGCAGTCTTGGTCGAAATGCGCATTTGCGGGCGGCGCTGAAATCGAGCGACATCGGGTCGCATAGGTTCCGGGCGCGTCACAGATAGTGTACGGAATGACTGATAGCGTTGGATAGGGGCCATTGCGTCTCCTGTCTGATAGGGCTCCGCCGGGCGGAGCGCTTTGGAGAAAGCAGAACGATGGCAATTGCAAAGCAGGCGGCGCGGCAGGCCGCAATATGGGGCGTAGCGGCGGTTGCCGGCCTTTGGGCGGCGGTCTCATCTGGCGCGGTTTGGGCCGCAGCCGGTCGGCCGACGAACTGGGGCATGGGCCTCCAAGACCCTGCCTCGCCGACCGCGCAGGCGATCACGGATTTGCACGATATCCTGCTCTGGGTCATCACCCTGATCACATTGTTCGTGCTGGGTTTGCTGATTTATGTGGTTATTCGCTTCAACGCGAAATCCAACCCAACGCCGTCGCGCACCACCCATAACACCCTGATTGAAGTGCTGTGGACCGGTATTCCCGTGCTGATCCTGGTGCTGCTCGCTATTCCAAGCTTCAAGCTGCTGTATTTTGCAGACAGCATCGAAGACGCTGACCTGACGATCAAAGCGACAGGCCGCCAATGGTACTGGGTCTATGAAATTCCAGAGCAGGAATACAAAGGCCAGAAGATTGGCGGGTTCGACTTCGAAAGCCGTATCAAGCCAGCTTCAGAAATTGGGCCGGATGATATCTTGCAGCTCTCCGTCGATGTACCGCTGAACTTGCCAGTAAGCGCTAAGGTTCGCGTATTGGTGACGGCGGGTGCAGACGATGTGCTGCATAACTTCGCCATGCCGTCCCTTGGTCTGAAGTTGGATGCCGTTCCTGGTCGCTTGAATGAAACCTGGACGCTGATCAACCCAGAATATCAAGGCACGCGCTTCTACGGCCAATGCTCTGAGCTTTGCGGCAAAGACCACGCCTACATGCCGATTGAAATTCGCGCGGTTGATGATGCGAAGTTCTTAGAATGGGCCGCTAAGGCCAAAGCCGAATACGCAGAGGTTGACGATACGCCGGCGAAACCCGCCGCGACACGCCTCGCCGCCGTTTCAAACTAGTTCGAAGCCTGGAAGGAAATTCTCGCCATGGCGTATGCTGATAGCGCTCACGGGCACGACGATCACCACGATCATACCCCCGGCTTCTTTGTCCGTTGGTTCCTGTCGACCAACCATAAAGACATTGGCACCCTCTATCTGGTGTTCTCCGTAATTGCGGCCCTGATCGGCGGCGGATTCTCTATGTGGATGCGGGCGGAGCTTATGCATCCGGGCGTATCGACGATGACCCTGGCTGATGGCTCGCCTGATGGTCACTTCTGGAATGTTGTCGTTACGGCGCACGGCCTTATCATGGTCTTCTTTGTTGTTATGCCTGCTTTGATCGGCGGGTTCGGCAACTGGATCGTGCCCATGATGATTGGCGCGCCGGATATGGCGTTCCCACGCATGAACAACATCAGCTTTTGGCTGCTGGTTCCTGCATTCCTGCTGCTGCTGGGCTCTGCCGTTATCGGTGGTGGTGCTGGCACAGGCTGGACGATCTATCCACCGCTCTCTGCAGCGGGGCCGGGCGGACATGCCAATATGGCGGTCGATATGGGTATTTTTGCCCTCCATCTGGCGGGCGCATCCTCGATCCTTGGTGCTGTGAACTTCATCACCACGATCTTCAACATGCGCGCACCGGGCATGACTCTGCACCGCATGCCATTGTTTGTGTGGTCCATGCTGGTCACGGCCTTCCTGCTGCTTCTGGCGGTTCCCGTGCTTGGTGGTGCGATCACCATGTTGCTGACGGACCGGAACTTCGGTACATCGTTCTTCAGCCCGGCTGGCGGCGGTGATCCGATCCTGTTCCAGCATCTGTTCTGGTTCTTCGGTCACCCCGAAGTGTACATCATGATCTTGCCGGCTTTCGGCATTGTCAGCCACGTGATCTCAACGTTCTCGCGCAAGCCCGTCTTTGGGTATCTGGCGATGGCCTATGCCATGGTCGCGATTGGCTTCGTTGGCTTCATCGTATGGGCTCACCACATGTATACGGTCGGCCTGGACGTCAACACGCGCGCCTACTTCACGGCGGCGACGATGGTTATTGCTGTGCCAACGGGCGTGAAGATCTTCAGCTGGATCGCCACCATGTGGGGCGGCGCCATCACGTTCGAAACGCCAATGCTTTGGGCAATCGGGTTCATCTTCCTGTTCACGCTTGGAGGTGTCACCGGCGTTGTGTTGGCGAATGCGGGCGTCGATCTATCCCTGCATGACACATATTACGTTGTGGCCCACTTCCACTACGTGTTGTCGCTGGGTGCTGTGTTCGGCATCTTCTGCGGCATGTACTACTGGATGGGCAAAATGAGCGGTCGGCAATATCCGGAATGGGCTGGTAAGCTCCATTTCTGGACGACGTTCATTGGCGTGAACATCTTGTTCTTCCCTCAGCATTTCCTGGGTCTTCAGGGCATGCCGCGCCGGATCATTGATTACGCACCGGAATTTGCTGGCTGGAACTATGTGTCCTCAATGGGCGCATTCATGACTGGCATCTCATCCCTGTTCTTTATCGGCATGATGATCTGGACTTTGGCTAAAGGTCGGCGTGTTGGGGACAATTACTGGGGCGAGGGTGCCACGACGCTGGAGTGGACTGTGTCTTCACCACCGCCGTTCCACACCTTCGAAGAGCAGCCCATTATCAAGGAAGAGCAGGCGCACTAAGCGCTTGCTTCTCCCCTGGAAGGCATAAACGAACCCATGGCTGAGGCATCCATCCAACAGGCGCGCGTTCTGCCAGCGGAAGCTGACGGTGGCGAGGCGCGTGATTTTATCGCGCTCCTGAAGCCGCGGGTGATGTCGCTGGTGGTGTTCTCGGGCCTTGTCGGGCTGGCTTTGGCACCAGGGTCTATCCACCCAGTGCTTGGCGTCGTCGCCGTTCTGTGCATTGCGATTGGTGCCGGGGCATCTGGCGCGATTAATATGTGGTACGACGCGGATATTGACGCTGTGATGTCCCGCACCCAGAAGCGCCCAATTCCTGCAGGTAAGGTTTCAGCTGAAGCAGCACTGGCGTTCGGCTGCATTCTGTCGGCAGGCTCTGTCGCGCTGATGGGGCTGGCGGTGAACTGGCTGGCGGCTGGGTTACTCGCGTTCACGATCCTGTTTTATGTCGGCATCTATACGATGTGGTTGAAGCGCCGCACGCCGCAGAACATTGTTATTGGCGGCGCGGCTGGTGCCTTCCCGCCAATGATTGGCTGGGCTGCTGTTACAGGCGATATCGCCCTTGGCGGCGTGGTGTTGTTCCTGATTATCTTCTTCTGGACGCCGCCGCACTTCTGGGCCCTGGCGCTCTATCGGTCTGGTGATTATGCCAGGGCCGGTGTTCCTATGCTCCCAGTGATCGCTGGACGGGATGAAACCCGTAAGCAGATCCTGATTTACAGCCTGATTGTGGCCCCCCTGGGTGTGGCACCTGTGTTTGCTGGTATCGCTGGCATTGGCTACGGCATCTTTGCGGGCGTGCTCGGCGCTGGCTTCGTGGCACTGGCAGCGAAACTGTACCGCTCTGACTCTGACAAAGACGCGAAGCGCCTGTTCGGCTTTTCAATTCTGTACCTCTTTCTTCTATTGACCGGCTTGCTGGTCGATTGGGCGATCGGATTGATCTAATGCCATTACCTAAGCCTGCCAATTTCAAAGAAACTACGGCTCGCGATTCGGAGCTGCATCGCCGCAAGCGCCGCCGCAATTTGGCGCTATTGGCCGCATTAGTCTGCCTGATTGGTGTGTTCTATTTGGTGACGGTGGTGCGCATTCAAGCTGGCCTCGGAGCAGCTGGATGAGCAGCGGCGCGGCCAAGAACAAGCGGGTTGGCTTGATCTGCGGTGGTGTTGTCGCCGCAATGATCGGCTTGGCTTATGCCTCCGTGCCGCTCTATGACTTGTTCTGCAAAGTGACGGGCTTTGGTGGCACGACGCAGCGGGCTGAAATGGCACCGGGTGCGCAATCTGAACGCACCATCACCGTGCGCTTCAATGCTGATATCAGCGATTCTCTAAACTGGCGCTTCAAACCAGTCAGTCGCGAAATCACGGTGAAGCTTGGCGAAGAAAAGCTGGCATTCTTTGAGGCGACCAATCTGGGCGCTAAGGCGAGCATGGGGACAGCCGTCTTTAATGTGACGCCACAGAAGGTCGGTGGATATTTCAGCAAGGTGCAATGCTTCTGCTTTGAAGAGCAGGTCCTGCAACCAGGCCAGACCATGGATTTCCCGGTGTCTTTCTTCATTGACCCGGAAATTGTTGATGAACGCAATTTGGATGACGTGAAAACCATCACGCTGTCCTATACATTCTTCCCAGCCAAGGACGCGACTGCGTCCGACACGACAGCATCGCTTGCGCAAGACCTGCGCGAGCGCCGTTAAGGAGTATCCCGATGGCCGATAGCCACGCCGAACCAAAGCATCCGTTCCATCTGGTGGATCCAAGCCCATGGCCGCTGCTCGGTGCCTTTGCTGGCCTGCTGATGGCCGCTGGCGCATTGGCTGTCATGCATTCCGATTCATACTGGCTGCTGATCATCGGCGCGCTGAGTGTCATCGGTGTCATGTTCGGCTGGTGGCGCGATGTCATCCGTGAAGCCGAACACGAAGGCCATCACACCAAAGTCGTGCAGGTCGGCCTCCGTTACGGTATGGCGCTGTTCATTGCGTCAGAAGTAATGTTCTTCTCGGCTTTCTTCTGGGCTTATTTTGACGCCAGCTTGTTCCCCAAGGAAGCCACGGGCTTCATCTGGCCGCCGGTTGGTATTGAAACCTTCGATGCCTTTGACCTGCCGCTGTTGAACACGATGATCCTACTGCTCTCTGGCTGCACCGTTACCTGGGCGCATCACGCCCTGTTGCACGGCAACCGCAAAGACTTCATCCAAGGCCTGACATTAACAGTCATCCTGGGTGCGTTCTTCTCCGTATTGCAGGCTTATGAATACGCCCATGCTGCGTTCGGCTTTCGGGAAGGCATTTACCCGTCCACGTTCTACATGGCGACGGGCTTCCATGGCTTCCACGTATTGATTGGAACGATCTTCCTGGTCGTTTGCCTGTTCCGTGCGAAGGCAGGGCACTTCACCGACAAACACCACTTCGGCTTTGAAGCTGCAGCTTGGTACTGGCATTTCGTTGACGTCGTGTGGCTGTTCCTCTTCGCCGCCGTATATGTTTGGGGTGGCTGATCCCGCTTGGCGGCGACTTGTCCAAAATGCCGTGACGGCAAGCTTTATTCCGGTTTTCTAACCGTCAATGAAGCTTGCCCCACATGCGGCCTGGACTTACGTGCCCACGACTCCGGGGATGGGCCAGCGATCATCCTGATTTTCGTGGTTGGCGCTCTATCCGTATTCTGCGCGATCCTGCTGGAAATTGCGGCAACGCCACCATATTGGCTGCATGTCGTGATCTGGCCAATTTTCGTTTTTGGGCTGACGCTGCTGCTTCTGCGCCCACTCAAAGCGAAGTTCATCGGCATCCAATATCGCCGCCGCACGACCTCCCTATGAAACGCTTTCTCGTTCTGACCATTGTCGTTGGGGCGTTGGTGACGCTGATCGGCCTCGGCCTTTGGCAGCTGGATCGGCGCGCCGGGAAACTGGCCCTGATCGCTGACTTGGATGCCAACCTAGCCGCACCGCCGGTCGTTATGACAACGGCACCCAGCGCAGATGATGCGTGGAGGCGCGCATCTTTTACCGGTGTCTGGGCTACGAGTAGCCCCGCGCGCATCGTTTCACGCACGCTGAACGGCCAGGTTGGTGCAGACTTCGCCGCACCGCTCATTTTGCCGGCAGGCGATGTGATCATCGTCCGAATTGGTTGGATGCGTGACCCCTCCAAGACGCCGATCTTACCAACCGGTGACGTCACTGTCAGCGGAGTCTTGTTTCCCTCACCCCGGCCGACTGCCTTTACGCCAGATAACACCCCGCCAGATCGTTGGCTCTGGCTGGACCCAAAACCAATCGCCACGGCCCTTGGCGCATCGGCAGCGCGCACCTCAAGCCTAGCCCTTAATGTGACCGCTGCGTCCGATGGCCTAACCGCCAGACCCGCGCGCCCAACCATCCCTAATGACCATCTACAATATGCGTTCACATGGTTTAGTCTGGCGCTTGCGCTCGCCGTTATCGCTTTTGTAGCACTCCGCAGGCGACGTTAGGCGTCAAACAGCATTGAGCGCCCAGTCGTAGCGGGCGTCAGCTATCCCGGTGATTGGCTTTAGCCGATTTGCAAGTTCCGGTGCTGCATAACGCTGCAAATGGCTGATGACTGCCTTGTCCGTTCCGCCGAAATCATCGCAGAACCAAGCGTAGATTTTGGACACGACAAGCCCACCCGATGGGTCGAAGGTTATGCCGCGCGGATGGTTTACGTAAATCCGCGCCTGCTCCTCCAATTGAACATCGATGTGGCGCGCATCATAGGCTTCGGTGCGAAGGTTTGGGCAGCCGACAGCGGCGCAATTCAGGGCATAGTGAACGCGGGCATCTTCCCAGTGCGGGCGAATGATCCCGTGTTCAATGTCATCGAGCGAAAGCGCTTTGCGGTTAACAGTAACGGCTTTGGCTTTCCAGGGGCCGCTGGAGAACAAGCCGGGCGACGTATCGATGTCTTGCACAGACTTCACTGGGTATGCGGAAAGCACGGTATTCACCACTGCAGCATTGTACAGGTTGACCCAAAGCGCATATTGCTCCGGTTTATCGAGAGCCGCGAGGTCTGCTTTGCCCAGGCTGTCTATGTAGCGGGCGAGCTCAGCCTTATCCGCGCCGGAGAATCCGCCATAGTTCACGCGCGCGATCCCGGCGCTGTCCAAGCGAACATGCTTCGCTAGCAACGCAGACCAGGGGCTGTGGTCAACGCGGCGGGTGCTGCCTTGCGTGAATGCATCCCATCCGAACAAGGCCTTGGCTTTCGGCGCGAACAGGGAATCTGCCGTACTGAAGCCCATCAAGGGCAGGCTCAGTCCGGTAGTAACGAATAGGCGGCGGTTCATTTGGGTATGCATCAAGGATCCTCCACCCATGAGATAGGTAGCCAGCGCCGACCGTTCCAATCCCGCGTAATCAAAACAAAGTGAGGGTGCTGTGCAGCTTCTACCTGCCAGCGAAAGCGGCTACACTTGGCCACTGCCTAACCCCAGTGTTTGAAAGAAGCGCCTGTTATGATCAACCTATATTACTCGCCCGGTTCCTGCGCGCTCGCGTCCCATATCGCACTGGAGGAGGCGGAGGCTGAATACACGGGGCACCGGGTAGATTTCTCCCAAAACCAGCAGCAGTCCCAGGAATTCCTAAAGGTCAACCCGAAGGGGCGGGTGCCTGCGTTGATCACTGACAAAGGCATCCTGACTGAAACGCCAGCGGCGCTGGTTTATATTGCGCAGACCCATCCCGCAGCCAATCTGGCCCCTATGGATGATCCGTTCGCATTTGCGCAGCTGCAGGCATTCAATAGCTATTTGGCGTCCACGGTTCACGTCGCCCACGCCCATAAAGGCCGCGGTAGCCGATGGTCCGATGATGAATCCGCGTGGGATTCTATGAAGCGGAAAGTGCCGGACAGCATGGCCCAGTGCTTCCGATATATCGAAGACCACGCCTTCGTCGGCCCCTACGCACTTGGTGGTAACTACACCGTGACAGATGGCTACCTATACACAGTCGCCCGCTGGCTCGCTGGTGACGGCGTTGACACTGCCCAATTCCCCAAGGTCCACACGCACATGCAGATGATGGCAAACCGCCCCGCCGTTCAACGTGCGTTGATGGCGGAAGGCGTCGAGAGCTAGGTGTTTAGGCCCGGATAATCTTCGGATTGATTTCCATATAGCTGCATTCGCCCTTGTCCACGTCCCAGGCAAGGCGCTTGGGTAGGCGTTCCAAGGAAAGCCCGTACATATGGAAATGGCGGCGGGGGACGGTCCCTGGCGTGGCGACGCTGTGAACGTCGTCCGGGAGCATGCCTGTGCTCTCACCCGCCCGCACTTGCACGACTTCCCGCTTGGCCAGGGTTGATGGTCCTGGGGTGTGGCCGCCGGATGCGCGGTCGAAATACGCGTTTTCCTCAACACCGCTCACGCCAGCCACGACGGCCCATGTACCGTGGTTATGGGGGCGGACAGCACCGCCTGGATTGGCGCAGGTCAGGTAGATAGGGAAGCGCCCATCGGCATCCTCACTCAGAAGGTACAGCCGGGCAGGCTGGCCTTCTGGTGGGTTCGGAAACGTCTCTTCATCGAACAGCTCAACCTGCTTGGTCAGCGGGATGAGTGCTGCCTGCATTTTGTCGACAGAGGCGCGGGTAACGCCGTCCGCCGCTTCAATCGCACGCACGTCCGCCATAACGGCGGCGACGGCGGCGTCCCGTTCTTCCTGGATAGACATGGGGCTAGGACCTATTCGTAGTAATGAATCTCAAACAGCATGCAGCCGCCAACGGATTTGAACGGGCCATGCGCTGCGCCGGGTGGGCGGCAGGCATAAGTATTGGCTTCACATTTGTCGCCGCCATTGCCGTTCTCGTCATTGCCAACCCAAAGGTCGCCGGAAAGCACATACACTTCTTCCCAGTGCTCATGCACGAACGGGACGGTGGTGTAGACGCCAGGATCAAAGCGCAGCAGGCGCGTGCGGCTGCCAGTCTTAGCGTCATCGTCAATCTTGCCGGCGAGGACTTTTTGCTTGATCCCGTCTGGATAGCCCGGCGGCGTCACCCAGCCTTCATCCAAGTCCGGCACGACGAATTCCAGGTGTTCTTTTTCGATAGCCATTGGTCTTTCCTTATTCTGCTGCTTGCTTCTGCGCTTCAACATAGGAGCGCAGCACGGCGTTGATACGTGTTTGATACCCCTTGCCACCCTCTTTGAACCAATCTAGCAGATCGGCATCGAGGCGGAGGGTGATTTGGGATTTGGGTTTTGGGGAAACAATCTCCGCATGATCCCAAAAGTCTGGTGCCATAATATCTGGCATATCCGGGTCTTCCGCTGCGCGCTGCATGATCTCCTCGTCGGACATGCGAAGCGCCTTTTCGGACATGCGCGGCTCTGGTTTCGAGCGGTCAGGGCGATAGCGGACCGTACGCTCTTCCATGGAGCTGTCTTTCATTTCTGCCTGCCCTTCTGGCGGAGATGATCCGCCGGTTGCCGTTGCGCCAAGTCCATACGACGAAAAAGAATTGGCCATAGACATTGCGGCCGATGGCGACCCGTCGTTCCTCCATCAGTGGACGTCGGACTACGATATCCACGAAGTCATAGTCGAATACGGGATACAGATCCCTAAAATCGACATGGTGCTTGGCCTGATTGAGGCGGTTCTTCGCTTCGTCCCACTCAAACTCCATAGACTGTAGTTACATTTCGTCGTTACGTCAAAGAATAACGCAACTCATCCCTTACGGGGGAGGGATTTTTCGGCGATTTCGGCCCAGTATGTGGCACCCCAAGGCAAGGCGGCGTCGTTGAAATTATAGTGCGGGTTATGGACGACAACGCCGCCTTCGCCGCCAACCTCGCCATTGCCCATGCGGATGTAGCAGCCGGGTTTCTCTTGCAGCATGAAGGAGAAATCCTCGGAGCCCATAACGGGCCGGGCTTTCGTATTCACGTTGTCGTCGCCGACAAGGCCGCGGGCGATTTCAGCGCAGAAATCCGTGTGGCCCGGATCATTCACCGTTGGTGGATAGCGGCGCTCATAATGCACATCGACTTTGGCGTCATAGGCAGATGCAATTGCGGCGCAAAGTTTGTTCATCTTCTCCTCAACCAGGTCCTGCATTTCTGGCTTGAAGGAGCGCACAGTACCGCGGAGCTTCACCTGCTGCGGGATCACGTTATATGTGTCGCCACCGTGGACCTGGGTGATGGATAGAACCACACTGTCGATTGCGTCCGTCTGGCGGGATGCGATGGTTTGCAGCGCCATCACGATCTGTGCCTGTACGATAACCGGATCAACGCCCTGATGCGGGCGGGCCGCATGGGTGCCATAGCCGTCAATCGTGATTTCGAAGATGTCATACCCGGCCATCATTGGCCCTGGCCCCATGGAGATTTGGCCAACGGGCAGGCCCGGTGAATTGTGCATGCCGTATACGGCTTCCATCGGGAAGCGCTCAAACAGGCCCTCCTCGACCATCACGCGACCGCCGCCTTCATTTTCTTCTGCGGGCTGAAAAATGAAATAGACGGTGCCGTCAAAATTCCGGGTTTCCGCCATGTATTTGGCTGCACCCAGCAGCATCGCTGTGTGCCCATCATGGCCGCAAGCATGCATCTTGCCGGGGTTCTGGGATTTGTACGGCAGGTCATTCAGTTCCAGAATATCCAGCGCATCGAAATCCGCGCGGATGCCGATGGCGCGGTCAGAATCACCCTGGCCCTTCAGTACGGCGACAATGCCGGTTTTGGCGATGCCGGTATGAATTTCATCCATGCCGAATGAATCAAGGCGTTCCTTGATATAGGCGCTGGTCCACACTTCCTCGAACGCGGTTTCGGGATGCTTATGCATCTCCTGGCGCCATTCGGTCATCTCATCAGCGAGATCAGCGATACGGTTGTTGACGGGCATGGGCCTTCTCCATTTCTCAGAACCGGCACAGCATAGCCCGAAACGGCCCCGGCGCCAGCGCCTGACCTTCACTGAAGTTGCCAGAGATGGAGAGGGCCAACAGACCCTAGTTGTTTAGTCCCGGAGATTGATGGGTCGGATTTATTCTGAACCGATCAGGCTCTTCAGTCCAGACTTTGCAGACATATTCGAATGGGGTGAGACCTTTCAAGGTTTTTAGTCTGCGTGCGAAGTTGTAGGCGTTTAC
>JBDQJI010000001.1:0-95696 GCA_040263875.1 Alphaproteobacteria bacterium | reverse complement strand
GATTGCCATGGCCCTGAACTCAACGCCGCGAAAGTGCCTCGGATTCAAAACACCCATCGAGGCCATGCTCGCCGAGCTTGGAAATGACGTTCAAATCAGGTTTGCTTGATCGCGTTGCGCTTCGCGTCGGAATCCACCGGTTGTCAGAACGAGTGGGCCATTGGCCTCAGAAAGCATGGTGTGCTGCTTTAGCGAAAGCCTGAGCGCAGACGAAAAGTCCTCGTTCGAGACCTCGGAAATCCACATAGGATCAGTTTTCTTGCCGCCAGTGACATCACTAATTTCAACACTGTTCTTCAGCGGGCTTCCGTTAACCAAAAAGGGCGTTTTGGGACACATCTGCAATCATCGCCGAAGTACGTGCAGGTTGCGCGCAAGCAGCAGTCACAAGGCCGAGTGCGGCGACGAGTGCTAATTTACGAAGAAATTCTGGCATGGTTCCTGCTCCATATTTGCAGACCTAAAAGAGACGATGATATCGTTCTGAAGCAGACGATTTAAAGGCCATCCAAAATGATTACAGGTCGAAGCTTGACCGTTATGGCATTGACCTGCCTGGTGCTTGCGAGTTGCGGTGGGCGCGTTGCCCGCCCAGTTGAAGAAACACGAGATCATGACAAAACCTTGTCATGCGACCATCTCGCGGCTGAGAAGAGTGTGAATTTCGAACGGATGGCAGATCTTGCTGGTGAAGAAAAAGCTAAGCAAGACCTCAATGCAGGCGTTTTCATAGCCTCGCCGCTCTTCCTTGATCAGACTAACGTTGAGCAGAAGGAAGTGGAGGCGCTTACTGCGCGAAACAAGGTTCTTGATGCCGAGATTGCACGACGGAATTGCCCGGTTCCGTCGAATTAGGTCTACCGCCTAATCCTGAGCGATGGCGAAAATCACATAGGCTTGGGCACTCAATGAGACTTCGCCCTCTGCGATGGGGGCGGCTTTGGACATGGCGGCCATTTGCATCATTTCGCCTCTGCCGCCCTGTGGGCGTTGGGCGTCACTGATGGACAGCACAGGGCCGAGCTTCACACCTGCGGCTGTTGCCATGAGCTCCGCTTTCCGGCGGGCGTCTTTCACGGCGTCCATGCGGGCTTGATCGAGCAGGGGGGCTGGGTTTTCAATTTGGAAGCTGATGGAGTTGAAGCGGTTTGCACCTGCGGTCGCAAGCGCGTCAATCACGGCTCCCACACGGGCAACGTTACGTACTTTGATCCGCAGCAGATTATAAACCTGAAAGCCTGTTATTTTGGGCTGGTTGTTGGGGGCTGACCGCCTGTCCTGCCATACGGGGCTGACATCAAACTGGCTGGTCTGCATATCCTTACGATCTATGCCAGCAGCGGTAATGGCAGAGAACACGCCTTCCATGGTTGCTGAGTTTTCAGCAATCGCATCTGCAGCCGTCTTTGCCATAGATTGTACGCCAACGCTGATCATCGCGATGTCAGGCTTCGCGCTGACTTGGGCTTGCCCGGTAACACTGATGCGGCGGTTCGACTGTTCTGCCATTGCAGTGGCGGGGAGCAGCAGTAATAGGCATAGAGTTGTTAGAATACGCATGGAAAGAAGCCTCTCAGATCATGTTGGACGGCTAAATAACACGTTGATTAAGGAGAAATTGGGGCGCCTGCACTGCGTCGTTTCCACCCGAGCCACAATGCAGCGGTTAGCGATAGCAGCAGCAATGGCAGCGCGCCAATATTCACCCAATTCCAGCCGAATGCATGCATGAGCGCGCCAGAAGACAGGGAGCCTATGGCGACCATCGAGAAGATGATGAAGTTCGTCGCCGCTTGAGTTTTGGCACGCTCTGCCGGTGTGTGGGATTCCGTTAGCAGGTTGGTCGAGCCTGTGAATGCGAAGTTCCACCCAAGGCCAAGCAAAGCCATTGCCGCCCAGAAATTGATGACCTCCGTACCTAACAGCGCGATGATGACGCTGATTGCCTGCAAGGCGATACCAGCCGCAATCACTTTAATGACACCAACTCTTGCGATGATTGACCCGGTGAAGAACCCTGGCGCGTACATGAAGAATATGTGCCATTCAATCACCAATGCTGTTGAGCTGAACATATGGCTTGCGTGATGCATCGCCAGCGGTGTGGAGGTCATGAGGAGGTTCATCACAGCTTGGCCGATCATGGCGCAGAGCGTGGCTACGATGAACACAGGCTGGCGCATAATCTGGCCGATACTCCGACCGCCCGCCTGCTTTTCCGATGGCGTTAGCTTTGGAATATCAACGGCCATCACCACAAGGCCGCTCATTACCGTTAGGGCGACCAGGAACATGTATGACGCCATAAATGGCTTATCCGGGATCAGCATATGCCCGGCTTTGGCTAACTCTGGCCCGACAAAAGCCGCAACCAGTCCTCCCGTTAGCACCAATGAAATCGCCCGCGCCTTAAAGGCAGGTGTGGCCACGTCAGCTGCTGCAAAACGGTAGAGCTGCGCAAATCCTGAAAATAGGCCGAATAGCAGTGCGCCCAGGCAGAAAATCAGAAAATCTTCAACATGAATGCCCCAAATACAGGCCAATCCGCCCACTACGCCGATGGTGGACCCTGCTGCAAAACCCGGCCCGCGTCCAATACGCTGCATCAACATGGAGGCGGGAATGCTGGCAGCAGCGGTGCCGATGACGGCAAGCGATATGGGGACTGTCGATAGCGCCTTATCCGGCGCGATCTCGTAGGCGATCAGCGGACTGGTCGCGACCAGCAGCGCACGCCCGGAATTGTAGAACATCTGGCATGTCGCCAGTACGGCAACGTTCCGCCAGTCGCGGCGGCTCGCTGTGTCTGTAGCGCTCATTGTCTAAAACTTTGACCGCCGGTCCTCGACGTTTGCGCGTATGTCGATCAGCACGGTCTTGCCTTCAGCATTCAACCGCTGCGCTTCCTGGAGCGCTGGTGCGATTTCAGTCGTTTTGTTGACGTGAATACCAACCGCACCCATGCCCTCTGCGATCTTGGCGTAGTCGCCGTGCATCGTGGAGATGCCGTATTCAGTCCGCGCCTCTGGGCCAATCGCCCCCTGGGTCGGTCCGGAATATGTCGCCATGGCGCTATTGTTGAGGAGGACGGTTGTGATCGCAGCTCCGGAGCGAGCGGCGGTTTCGATATCCGTGCCGGACATGCCGAATGCGCCATCGCCCATAATGTTCAAACAGAACTTCTCCGGCGCTGCCATTTTCGCGCCGATCATTAACGGTATGCCGAACCCAAGATGGGTGGTCTTGCCCCAGCCGATATAGCTGTGCGGCACTGTCGCTTGGTAGAACGGCACGATAGTATCTCGCGGCGCACCTGCATCATGGGTGACGATGCTGTTCTCAAGGTCCAGCGTCCGGTTCATTTCATGGATGACGCGGTAGTAGCTGATCGGTTCTTCATCCGATTCCAGGATAGGCGTCCATTCGGTCATCCACTCGGCTTTAACAGCTGCAACTTCGGCTTCAGCTTTCGCACGGTCACGGGCACCGGATGCTCCAGCCAACGCTTTTACGCACGCGACTAAAGCTTCAATGGTCAATTTGGTGTCGCCGACCAATGCGATATCAGCGGATTCATCCTTATTGATGTCATCGGGGTTATTAGTGTTGTGGATGATGATTTTTCCGCCGCGCACTGCTTGCCCATAAGGTGTCCGCGTTAGGCTAGAGCCAAGCGCTAGCAGCACGTCGCTATTCGATAGCCAATGATGCGCTGCCTTGGTCGTCGCACCGCTGCCGGCGCCAAGGGCCAATGGGTGCCGCTCATCCATCGCGGACTTGCCAGGCATGGTGCAAAACACTGGCGTTGCGGTGAGTTCGGCTAGCTCCTGCAATGCCTCCGTCGCACCTGCCGCCAACACGCCGGCACCCGCCCAAATCAATGGGTTCTTGGCGGCGATCAACGCTTCGGCAGCGTTCCGAATATCACCCGGCTCTGGCATTTGGCGGAAGAGCTTTGGTGAGACATAGGGGGCTGCGGTATCGGGAACGTCCTGGCTGCAAACATCTGCTGTCAGTTCAACAACAACTGGGCCGGGTGCGCCGTTGCGAAGGGCATGGAACGCGCGGCGCATGACATCGCTGACTTGGTCTGGCGTGTAAATTGCCTCCACCTGTTTGGCCCAGCCCTGGTAGCTTTGTACTGCGCTGAAGTTCGGCTTTACGCCAAGCTTGTCCAGATTATTGCCGCCAAGAAACACCAACACTGGAATATTGTCGGCATAGGCTTGTGCCAATCCACCCATAATGTTCTCGGCACCGGCCTGCGCCTGCACAGCGACCACGCCGAAGCGCTGGCGGTCGCTGATACGGCTAAACCCATCTGCCGCCATCATGGCACCGCGCTCATGGCGAAACGCTACGGGCCGGATGCCAACTTTAGCAGCAGCTGAAATCAACGGATTGCTTGGGAAACAGGACATCCACTCGACGCCTTCCTGCTTCAGGATATTGGCGATCAGTTCGATGCCGTTCATGTGTTCTCTCCTAAGAATCATCGCGCGTGTTTGGGCTATCGTCTGCCGAACACTGTCCCTCTGTCTATGGGCGCCGCTGCTACCATTTCAGCACGGCTTTTGCGGCAGGTGTTTCGCGGAAGCGCGCGTCCCAGGCTTGCAGGTTGGGATAGTCTTCCAAAAGGTCCGCTTTGACGAAGCGTAGGAACTGCAATGCGGATTGCAGTGTAAAATCGGCGATGGATGCGCGCCCGCCCGTTAGCATGTGCCGCCCGTCATCGAGCTTAGATTCCAGATAGTTCATAGCGGCTGGAAGGTCAGCTTTGATTGTGGCTGCGCGTTCAGGATCAGCCGGGCGACCGAGGGGGGAGTTGGTCGCGTGGGCGAACTGGCCCATAGGAATGGTGATTTGGAGCTCAATAATCCGTTCAAGCTCTAAAGCTCTGGCGCGGGCGAGGGGGTCTTCCGGCAGAATTGCGCCTTCCGGAAACTGATGTTCCAGATATTGGATGATCGACAGCGACTCGATCAGGAATTCGCCCGTATCAAGCTCCAGCACGGGCAGCTTGGCGAAGGGGTTGCGCGCGATATGCTCCGGCTCGCGATGGCGGCCTTTGACCGTGTTCACGACGATCTGCTGAATGCCAAGCTTCGGGCCGAGCAACTCACGTTCCGCGATGTAGAGCATGACCTTGGTCGGGTTGGGTGCCAGCGGGACCATATAGAGCTTCATGTGGTTTCCTCTGTTTCAGCATTCAGGCCGTCAACGATATCGACTATTTGTTCAAGCATTGCCAAGCGCTTGGCACCTTGGGGGACGGCGTCCAACCCTAGCTTGATGGTGTTCACACCTGCCCCGCGGTACCGCCTGAAACGCTCACGTACCATGGCTGGCGTGCCGATTGCTTGGAACCCCGTAATCATTGCATCCGGCACACGCTTGGCAGCACCCTCGCGGTCACCTTGGATCCAAAGCGCCTGGATAGCCTCAGCGTCCTCAGCGAACCCAGCGCGGCGGAATGCGGCGTTGTAGAAATTTGTGGTGGCGGAGCCCATGCCGCCCATATTGAACGCGACTGCCGGGCGACGGCGTTCTATCATCGCGTCCACATCTTCGCCAATTTCAACCCGGGCAGAGGCGGAGATATCAATGTTATCCAAAGTGCGGCCTGCAGCTTCAGCCCCAGCTTTGATGTACGGCAGGTGGGCTTCTGAATGATCTGGGGAAAATGATGTGCCCAGCCA
This sequence comes from Alphaproteobacteria bacterium, assembly GCA_040263875.1. Classification (GTDB taxonomy): domain Bacteria; phylum Pseudomonadota; class Alphaproteobacteria; order Bin95; family Bin95; genus VMCJ01. The sequence goes on along the minus strand of JBDQJI010000001.1, from coordinate 89,997 downwards.
GCCGTCCGCTGCTTCGCCAGTAAAGTGCAGTGCCTTTGGACCAAGCGTGGCCAGATAGATCGGGATATTGGCAGGCTTATGATCCAAGCGCAGTGCTTTGCCTTCGCCGCCTGGCAATGGCAGCGCGAACATCTGGCCATCATGGCGCAGACGCTTGCCAGCAAATGCGGAACGGCATATCTGGACAGTTTCTTTCAGGCGTGTCAGCGGCATCCGGTAGGGGGTTCCATGCAAGCCTTCCACGACTTGCGGGCCGCTGACGCCGAGACCCAGCAGAAACCGCCCCTCGGAGAGCGCATTCAGCGAAAGTGCGGTCATCGCTGTCATGCCAGGCGCACGAGCGCTGATCTGCATGATGCCTGTGCCGAGCTTAATCCGCTTGGTCCGGCCTGCCAGAAAGCCCAGCACTGTGGCGGCGTCTTGCCCCCAAGCCTCACCGGCCCAGGCTGCATGAACGCCTAGCCGGTCCGCACCCTCAACGAATGTCGCCATATCAGCGAGCCCGCCGTCCAGATAGCGGCCAACTTCAATTGAGAGTGCTAGTTTCCTTTGCGCAGCCATCATTCGCCGCCCGGCGCATCCGCCTACTTCGCGTATTTGCCCGTGAGCTGGGGCGTTGGCGTGTCGTGGCCCTGTTCCTTGCGATCCAGCCGTGTTTCGCGGCTCCATGTGCGTTTCAGGTCGTCCTGAACGTTAATGGTGAGACGGCCCATGCCTTGGACTTCAAGCTCCACCGTATCGCCATCCTGGAAGGAGCTTAGGCCGCGGTGGTTAGTGCCAGTCGCCACAATATCGCCTGGTTCAAGCATGTGAATGGCACTGACCCATTCAATGATCTTGGGAATTTTGTGCGCCATGTCAGAGGTATTGAAGTCCTGCTTGCAATCTCCATTCACCCAAAGCTTCACGTCTAGGTTTTGGGGATCTGTTACTTCGTCCGCCGTCACCAGATAGGGGCCGATGGGGGCGAAGGTGTCGCGGGATTTGGCCTGGAAGAACACGTTGCGTTCTGGCGGCAGGCCGCGCGCTGACCCATCAATGAAGTTCATATAGCCGAAAATATGCTCGAACGCCTTTTCTGCCGGCACTTTGCAGGCGCGCTTGCCAATGACGAGCGCCAGTTCGGCCTCACCCTCAAAGATGGTCGCAGGCGCATCGGGCAGGACCATTGTGTCGCCATTGCCAATGATTGCATTGGCAGCTTTGTGGAACGCGTTTGGCGGTGGAGGTGCGGGAAGGGTGCCATTCTCCATATAGTTTACGGCCATGCAGGCAATATTTCCGGGCCGCGGTGTTGGTGGGCGAATACGAACATCGCCTACAGGAATTGCTGGCCCTGCCGCAGCCGCTGCTTCCAGCTTGCCGCGATAGTCATCGAAGCGCGCGATTAGGCCGCTCATCCGGTCGCCTGGGTTTGTGTGCGGGATATCGGCGATCAGGTCCGTGACATCGACAATGCCGGCGTCAGTTAAAATGCCCAGGCGGAAATCGTTAAAGTGCATTAGCTTCATAGGGGAGGCCTCCTCGGCGTTAAGAAATTAGCGGTGCTGCTATTCGATTGGGATGAAGATGGAGTGGCGTAGCTGCCCTTCAATCGCTTTGGAACAATGGCCTTTACCGTGGGTGTCCTCAACCAGGATCACTTCCCCAGCGCCAATCACCCGCGTTTCCCCATCACTGGCAGAGATGGCGACGCCTGCATCCAGGTTGACAATGTATTGGCGGCGTGGGGCAGGGTGCCATGCATAATCATAACTGCCCGGGGTTTCCCGGAAGATGACGCCAGTTGCAGGCAGTGTATCGGACATACGCCCGCCCGGCCCATCTTTGGTCCACTCGACCTCAATATCCCTGAAATGCGTTTCGCCGTCATCGTCAACATAAAGATTATGGATGCGCATGGTCTGGCTCCTATTGCGTGATGCTAAAAAGCGTAGCCGCATCGGGAGAGGGACGCTACGCTCGTTTTCTACCAGCAAGGGGGACCAGCTATGCGGCAAATCAAAATTGGCGATATCACGATTGATGCAGTGATCGAGCGGGATGGTCCATGGCGTGAACCGAAAGACTTCTTTCCAGCCTTTGACGCTGCGGTATTTGATGCGCATTTGCCTTCTATGGAGCCGGAGGTCTATGACGCAGCGCTTGGCATGATCGTCATCACCTATCAAAGCTTTGTCGTGCGCACGCCGCATCACACCATTCTGGTTGATACCTGCACGGGAGAGCATAAGGGCCATCCAGCCCCGTTCGATTTCCCCGGTAAAGAGCGCTGGCGGGAGGAGCTATATGCGCTCGGCGTTACGTATGAGAGCGTTGATTATGTGTTCTGCACGCATTTGCACATTGACCACACGGGCTGGAATACCAGTCTCCTTGATGGTCGCTGGGTCCCCACGTTCCCGAATGCAAAATACGTCTTCCACAAAGACGAATACGCTGTATGGGAAGCTGAGCATGCCAAAGGTGCGAACCCGCCCGGAACGGTATTTCAGGATAACTGCCGGCCGATTGTAGAGGCAGGGCAGGCGCTCTTGGTTGATGATGATTATGCGCTGGATGATCTTGTCACACTCACGCAAACCCCTGGCCATTCGCCGCATCATTGCTGCATCAACCTGCATTCAAAAGGCCAACGCGCTGTTGTGACAGGTGATTTAATGCATCACGCCATCCAATGCCGCGAGCCTGAATGGGCCGCAGCACCAGATTGGGACCCAGCAGAGGGCATCAAATCCCGCCGTAATTTCCTAACGTCAGTCGCGGAAACAGACACGCTGATCCTACCAATCCACTTCCCGGCACCGACCGCAGGGCTTGTGACGTCAGATGATGGTGACAGATTTCACTATCGCTATAAGCGGGATAGCTAAACGCATCGGAATTTCGGTTGATCGTCTGATCGTGCCTTGATAGCTTTGCAGCAGGTGTTCCTATTGGGGTGTCGAGCAAGTGAACGTGAGAAAGTTTTAGCGTGACGGCACAAGCCCAGACACTAGAAATTGCAACGCCTTTAGCCAAAATTTCCCCAACATCAGAGCTTGAAGCCGCAATTGCGCCCTTCATCGCCGATAAAGATGTCCTTGATATTGGCAGTATCAATCACGTTTTTCTGAGCAAAACCCGGAAACGCGGTTGGATGTTTGATTTTCTGTTGTCGCAGGCGGCGGCAGTGCAAGGCGTCGATATCGAACTGGATCAAGTTGAGCGCGCCCTCGCGGCTGGATATCCCATTGTCCATGGCGACGCTGAAACCTATCTATCCGAGCGGCAACACGATGTTGTCCTCGCTAAGGACCTGATTGAGCATTTGAGCAATTCCGGATTATTTCTGTCGGCGGCGCGCAAGAATCTCAAACCCGGTGGTCAACTGGTTCTATCAACGCCTAATGCATTCTGTTTCCGCGAGTTATTCTACGTTTATTCGCGGTGGACGAATGATCCACCAGTCCATGCGCAGCATGTCTGCTACTATACACCAACAACGTTGAAGGCGTTAGCCGCACGATATGGCTTTCGCGAAAACAGCATATCGTACGCCAATGTCCGGTACGAGCGGGTCACGTGGATGCAACGACAATTGTTGACGTTCAGCCGCATGATCACCATGCTCACTCCACGCTTCAGCCAAACCCTGATCATGGTATTCGACGCTGAATAGCAGCCCGTGTAACATCCGGAAGTGGCTTGTAAGTCATTGAAATCATTGGTCGGAGTGGCAAGATTTGAACTTGCGGCCCCTGCCTCCCGAAGACAGTGCTCTACCAGGCTGAGCTACACTCCGCATCGCGGCGGTTCGTATAGCTGGTAATCACTGGGGCTGCAAGCGGGAGAATGGAGCCTCGCTCCCGCCTGCAGCTGCTTGATTAGTGGGCCATGAACGTCGGGCGGGCCAGGACCTCGAGCATGTGTTGGGTGACACCGCCAAGCACGAGTTCCCTGAGGCGGCTATGGGTGAATGCGCCCATCACGACGAGGTCCGCATCCATCGCCGCCGCCGCGTCTATCAACTGATCCTGCGCTGCCCCTTTAGGCGGAATGGCATGGGCTTCTGCATTGATGCCGGCCCTGCTGAGCCCGGCGCTGATCCTGTCCAGAGCCGATTCAGGATTGAACCCGTCACCAACTGTGAAGATGTTCACCGTCTCTGCCTGACGCAGAAGCGGTGCCGCACCCCATACGGCACGGGCGGATTCCGCACTGTCATTCCAGAAGATTGCGACCCTGTCACCGAGTGATTGCACCTCCTGCAAAGGCGCTATCAGGATCGGCCTGCCGGTTTCGAAGAGTGCGGCATCAACAATATCATCAAACCCGCCGCCTTCTGGGCCGTTCGGGCAAGGTAGTACTGTCATGCCATAGGTACGGCCTGTTTCTGCGATAAGGCTGCGTCTGGAGCCGATTAGATCGAGGACCTTGGCACCAGCGCTTCCGGGCCATGCTTCGATGAGGGTCTGGCAGGCGGCGGCATCTGCGGCAGCGTCTGCGGCTGCTGCATTCATTATCTGATCGACGAGTGCGCCGGACAAACCTTCGCCAACCATTGGAATAGCGTCTGCTGGGTCGCGACGGGCGATCAGAGCATCTATGGGTGCCTTTAGCTTCTCTGCCGCAAGACTAGCTGTAGATAAGGTCGCCGCGCCGTGCTTCGGATCGACGAGGGCGAGGATTGAGGATAGGGACATAATGGCCTCCGCTGGTTGCCTGTGTCCTTAATAGGTGGGGCAGGGCGGAGGTAAGTGGTTTGACCTAAATCAAGCGGGCCTAAGTTTTTTCAGCATCGTGTTTCGGTGCAGCGTTCAGCGGTGCGCCCCACCCCAGGCGATGAAATACGGGTTGCGGAAATCCTTCTTACCGTACGCGAGTTCGGGACCATCGTTGATCTCTTTGACGGCCCCTCCGGCGGCACGAAGCACCGCGTGGGCCGCTGCTGTGTCCCATTCCATGGAGCCGCCATAGCGCGGGTAGACATCGGCCTCGCCTTTAGCGATCAAACAGAATTTTAATGAGGAACCGGCGTCCAACTGCTTCGTCACATCGTAGCGTTCGAGGAAGCGACGGACGTCTGTGGATTGGCCATATGTGCGGCTGAGGGTGACGATGATGCCTTCATCTGGGAAGTCGCGGACATGCAACGGCTCCCGCTCGCCATTGTTTTCGCGCATCCATGTTGGGCCGCCAACCGCACCAGCATAGGTATCGCCGGACACCGGGACGTAGACGACGCCCATCGTCGGCACGCCATCCTCAATCAAGCCAATGTTGACGGTGAATTCAGGGATTTTCTTGAGGAATTCTTTGGTGCCGTCCAGCGCATCAACCAACCAGAACCGTCCGCCGGAGACATCGGGGATACGGCCTGCGGCGACTTCCTCTTCTGCCACGATCGGAATATCCGGCGTGAGGCGCGAGAGGCCTTTTAGGATTACAGCTTCGGCCGCTACGTCGGCGTCTGAAACTTGGCTGCGACGATCATCGTCCTTTTGCCTGGTTGCGACTTCATCTGCATGGAAATAGGGCATGATCGCTGCGCCGGCCGCTTCGGCAAGCTTTGCGAGATCATCCAGGAGTTGGGCGCGGTTCATGGCTGCGGTGTCTTTCAATATGCTGGAAGTGCGGTGATAGCGCTCTGGAGTATTGCGATCTACCCCACGCATTGTGCCTGAATTTTTGTACGCTCTGCTTGCGGTCGAGGCGATCCCGGTATTAGGCTTCATGGTAATCCGGTCCGTTAAGCATGAGTCCGGGCCAAATTTGTCTGAAACAAATCTCTTACAGGGAGTCTTACACGATGGAACGTCGCAGCTTTATTAAGGGTGCCGCAATTGCTGGTGCCGCTACTGCAGCGAGTACGCTGGCCGCCCCGGCTATCGCAACTGGCAAGCGCGAACTCAAGATGGTCATGACTTGGCCGAAGAACTCGCCAGGTCTTGGCACCTCCGCCCAGCGGATCGCAGACCGGATCACGATGCTGTCCGGTGGCCGCTTGACGGTTAAGCTATATGGCGCTGGCGAATTGGTCCCAGCCTTCCAATCCTTTGACGCTGTCGCTGCTGGCGATGCGGACCTCTACCACGCTGCCGAATATTATTGGCAAGGCAAGTCCAAGGGCTACAATTTTATGACTGCTGTGCCTTATGGCATGACCGGTCCTGAAACTCATGCTTGGATCCGCTATGGCGGCGGCCAGGAACTCTGGGATGAGCTAGCTGCTGGATTTGGCTTGAAAGGCTTCCCAGTTGCTAGCACGGGCGTGCAGATGGGCGGTTGGTTCCGCAAAGACATGAACACGGTCGATGATTTCAAAGGCCTGAAAATGCGGATGCCGGGCCTTGGCGGCGAAGTGCTTCGCGCACTTGGCGCTAATCCAATCAACTTGCCGGTTGGCGAGATTTATCCGGCCCTTCAGTCCGGTGCGATTGATGCGACGGAATGGGTTGGTCCTTGGCATGATCTGGCGTTCGGCTTCTATAAAGTCACCAAGAAATACTACTATCCGGGCTTCCATGAGCCAGGCACAGTGGCTTCTGTTGGCATGAACAAGAAGCTGTTCGATGGCATGTCCAAAGAAGATCAGGAAATGATCCGCATCGTCTGCGAAGCCGAAGCCCACACCCAGGGCGCTGAATTCCAGGCACGTAACCAGGGCTCGCTGGATACATTGGTGGCCAAGCATGGGGTTGAGCTGAAGCGCTACAGCGATGAGCTTCTGGCGGAAGTCCGCAAAGTTGCGGGCGGCGTGATTGATGAAGTCGGCAATACCGATGCCATCACCAAGAAGATCTACGAAAGCTATACCGCTTACCAGAAGACCACGATGGAGTGGGCGAAGGTTGCGGAACAAGGCTACATGAACGCCCGGTCTGGCTGAGGAGCTGGCTAGGCGTTTGTAAGTAACGCGGCGCTGGCTCCTTTCGTGGGGTCAGCGCCGTTGTTTTTGGGGCCTGCGGCTGGAGTATACGTGAATGCAAGGGTTGATAGGCGCGATTAATGTTTTGAATGAGCGGGTTGGCCGGTGGGTTTCCTGGCTGACATTGCTCATGGTGTTATTGCAGTTCGCGATTGTATTGTTTCGCTATGTTTTTGGCATTGGCTGGATCGCGGCGCAGGAAGCGATTGTTTATATGCATGCTGCCGTTTTTTTGGGCTTGGCAGGGTATACGCTTCGTCACGATGGCCATGTGCGTGTTGATATTTATTACGGCTCCGCCACGCCGAGGGGCAAGGCGCGGGTTGACCTTTTTGGCTCGCTTTGCCTGCTGCTGCCAATGTCTACCGCGATTTTTGTATTGGCGTTTCCCTATGTCATGTCCTCATGGCGTGTCCTTGAAGGATCGCCTGAAGGTCAAAACGGTATTCCTGGCGTATTCCTATTGAAGACTATGATCCTGGCGTTCGCGGTTTTGGTGGGGCTGCAAGGTCTCTCGCTGGCGGTAAAGTCCTGGATGGTTCTGACCGGCAGGACACCTCCGCCAACTGAAGCCGAAGCCGGAGGACAGGTCTGATGGGCCTATATGAAACCCTTGGCCTGCTGCTGTTCGCAACCGTTTGCTTAACGCTAATGGCGGGCTTCCCCGTCGCATTCACCCTAGGCGGCGTGTCGCTGCTATTTGCAATCGGCGGCTCTTTTATCGGCGCTTTTGACCTCTCATTCCTGGGGTTCGTCTCCAACCGCATTTTTGGCGTGATGACCAATGAGGTGCTGATCGCCGTGCCGCTTTTCGTCTTCATGGGCGTAATGCTTGAACGCTCAAAGGTGGCGGAAGAATTGCTGGAAGCCATGGGTGCCGCATTTTCCTCACTGCCCGGTGGCCTTGGTATTGCCGTATGTATCGTCGGTGCATTGCTGGCAGCCTCCACGGGCATTGTGGGCGCTACGGTTGTCACCATGGGCCTGCTTTCGCTTCCGACCATGCTGAACCGGGGGTATGACCCGAAACTAGCGACAGGTGCCATCTGCGCATCTGGCACTCTTGGCCAGATCATCCCGCCCTCCATCGTGCTCGTTGTGTTGGGTGACCAGATATCTAATGCGTACCAGGATGCGCAGCGGCAGCTTGGCAACTTTGCGCCAGATCCCGTGTCAGTCGGTGATCTGTTTGCGGGCGCACTCATTCCGGGCTTGATGCTGGTCGGTCTGTATATCGCCTACATCATGTTCCGCGCGATTATGAATCCTGCAGGTGCCCCGCCAGTCCCGCGTGAGGCCATCACTGGTTCTGGTGATAGTGGCCCTGTAATTGGCCGAATGTTAAAAGCGCTGGTAGCTCCAGTTGTGCTGATTATCGCTGTGCTGGGGTCGATCTTGGCGGGCGTTGCGACGCCAACGGAAGCGGCTGCTGTCGGCGCTGTTGGTGCGGCTTTCTTAGGTGGGCTCAGGATATCCAAAAAGTCTGGCCGCCCGATCTATGTGGCCGCAGCATGCTTAATTTTGGTGCTGTTGCTGACAGGGTTTGTTGATCTGCGACTGGGCCGCGATCAAGTCAGTACCGGTGAGCAGATTGGCATCATTCTGGCGGCCATCGCTTGTGTCGGGATCATTTGGGGCCTTGGCACAGCGCTGCTTCGGATCAATTCAGACGGCACGCTTGGTGAGGTCTCTCAGCAAACAGCAAAAATCAGCGCGATGGTGTTCGGCATCGTTATCGGCGCGCAGCTATTCAGCCTCGTATTCCGGGGGCTGCATGGCGATGACGTGGTGCATGAATTCCTGAAGGACCTGCCCGGCGGTGCTGCTGGGGCCATGTTCTTCGTGATGCTCATCATGTTCGTGATGGGCTTTTTTCTGGACTTCATCGAAATCACGTTCGTCGTTGTTCCGATCGTAGCACCCATTCTCCTGCTGATGGACCTGAACCCCGTCTGGCTCGGCATCATGATCGCCGTGAACTTGCAGACATCGTTCTTGACACCGCCGTTCGGTTTCGCGCTGTTCTACTTGCGCGGTGTGGCACCGCCGAGTGTGCTGACGCGAGATATATATCGCGGCATCATCCCGTTCGTTGGGCTGCAGCTCATTATGCTCGCCATCCTGGCAGCTTTCCCGGAACTAACGCTCTGGCTACCTCGGATAATATACGGCACGGTCGCTGGCGATTAAGCGGAGCGGCGGTCGCTTGACCGCCGCTCAACAAGCCCTAGCCATGGCTTTTATCGAATGCAGCTTTTTGTTCGGCGGTCGCTTCCGTCTGGTGTTTTGCTTTCCATTCGGGATACGGCATGCCGTACACAATTTCACGGGCATCTTCGTAGCCTAGATCCAGGCCCTTCTCCTTCGCTGCCGCTGTGTACCATTTGGACAGGCAGTTGCGGCAGAATCCGGCCAGGTTCATCAGATCGATATTCTGCACATCAGTCCGTTCGCGCATGTGATCCACGAGCGTGCGGAATGCGGCGGCTTCGAGTTCGAGGCGGGTTTGGTCGTCTAGGTTTGTCGGCATGTGTCGCTCCATTCAACGCTTTAGCGCCGGTGAAACAGGCGCTCAATATCGGCTAGGTCTAGTTCAATATAGGTCGGTCGGCCATGATTGCATCGCCCGGCGTTCGGCGTCACTTCCATTTCTCTGAGAAGTGCATCCATTTCCGCCTGATTGAGCGTGCGTCCTGCACGGACGCTGCTATGGCAAGCCATGGTGGCCGCTACATGATCCAGGCGCTCCAACAACGGTTCCGCACCACCAGCAGATTGCACTTCGTCTGCCAGATCACGCACCAGCGCCTGGGCGTCGACCTCACCCAGCAACGCTGGCGTCTCGCGTACAAGCAATGCACCAGGACCAAAGGCTTCCAGCACGAGCCCGAGTTCTGAAAGTGCTGGCGCTTCCTCAAGTAGAGCAGATGCAGCCACCTGATCCAGCTCTACGACTTCCGGGATCAACAGCATTTGCCGGTTTACCCCACCAGCGGCGCGGGCGGCTTTCAGGCGTTCGTAGACCAACCGTTCATGGGCTGCATGTTGGTCTACCAGCACGACGCCGCTTGATGTTTGGGCGACGATATAGGCGCTATGTAATTGGGCCCGAGCAGCACCAAGTGGGTGATTACCCGCTGGTTCATTGACAGACGGTTCATCCATGCGTGCCGTTGGCGGGAAGGAGGCATTCTGATCCAGCGGCTGCTGAAAGTGTGCCGCACTTTCTGCTAGTCCAGCGGAAGGGTGCTGTGGTCGGTAGCCGCTATATCCAGCTGATAGTCCTGGCGCCGGTGCCCGCCACGCGCCAAGTGCAGCCTCGCTTGCAGTAGCGTCCGTTGCAAACCCAGCAGCGGCCAGCGCGTGTTTTAAGGCGGAGATGACCATGCCGCGCACCATGCCCGGTTCCCGAAAGCGGACCTCCGTTTTGGCAGGGTGGACGTTGACGTCAACGGCTTCCGGCGGCACCTCCAGGAATAGGGCGAGGCCGGGAAACCGTCCGCGCGGGAGGATATCGGCATAGGCGGCCCGCGCGGCACCAAGCAGGACGGGGTCACGGACCGGCCTGCCGTTTACAAAGAAATACTGCGCCAGCCCATTCCCACGATCATATCCGGGCGCGCTGGCATGTCCCGTTAGGCGGATACCTTCGCGCTCCGCTTCGATGGACAAAGCATTGGCGCCGAACTCACGCCCGATCACGGCGGTCGCGCGGTTCAGGCGCGCAGAAAACAGATCGCCGTTGTCGGCAGGTAGGTTCAACATCTGGCGCCCAGAATCTTCTAGCCGGAATGCTATTTCAGCCCGGGCTAGGGCGAGTCTGCGCAAGATGTCTGCAGAGGCTTGAGACTCACTGCGCGCACTTCTAAGGAACTTCAGGCGGGCAGGGGTCGCGAAAAATAGATCACGCGCCTCCGCCGTTGTCCCCGGCGCGCGGGATGCGGGTTCAGGGCCGGTGACAGCGCCGGCATCCACGCGGATCCGCCAAGCTGCATCGGCGTCACGTTGGCGGCTGGTCAGCGTCAAGCGGGCGACCGCGCCGATGGATGGCAAAGCCTCACCCCGGAAACCAAGCGTTTCGATATGAACAAGATCGTCGTCAGGCAGTTTCGAGGTTGCGTGACGTTCGATGGCGAGAGCCAGTTCATCTGGCCCCATGCCAATGCCATTATCCGCGACGCTAACGAGTGTGCGACCGCCTTCGCCGAGCGTTACGTCAATACGAGTGGCTCCTGCATCCAGCGCGTTTTCAACAAGTTCTTTGACGACGGCGGCAGGCCGCTCAACCACCTCACCTGCAGCGATCCGGTTGACCAGACTAGAGGGCAAGCGGCGCAGCACGACACCGTCTTTGCTCATCGCCCTCGTGCGGCTGAAAGATAGGCCCTTGCCAATTCCTTGCCTTCCTCAACTGCCGGCTGGTCGAATGGATCGACCTTTAGAAGTCGTGCCGCCAGAATGGTTTCGAGCATGTAGTGCGCCATTAGCGCGCCCATGCTGCGTTCATCTGGTTGCGCAATCCGCAGAATGCGCGTCGGACGACCATTCTTGATTAGTGTTTCTGCCGTTGCCCGCTGCTCTGCGTCTAGCAGATCGCCGAGGCGTTTACCTGACAAATAGTCTAGCTCTGCGTCCTTTGATTCAGCAACATCCGGTCCAGCGTCCGTGGCGTCTGCCAGGATCAACGTGAACAGCTTATCGCTCGGCCCTGCCAGATATAGCTGCAATTGGCTGTGCTGATCGACGGCACCCAAAGCATTCACGGGCAAGGAACCGTTGCCGTCTTTGCCAAGGCTCTCTGCCCAAAGCTGGCGGAACCAGAAAGCAAAAGGCTGGAGCGCGTCTTGATAGGGCATCAATACAGATGCGCCGACGCCGCGCGTATTCCCAAGCCCGATATTGAGCGCGGCACCTAGTACCGCCGGGCTATTCATCGCATTCACATTGAGAGACGCATCAAGGGCGGCTTTTGCACCGCCCCGTATGGCGCGAATATCTAGCCCAGCAATGGCGGCAGGTAGCAGACCGACATTAGACAGTGCGGAATAGCGTCCGCCGACGCGCGGATCGTGTGCGAGGACAGGCATGCCATGAGCCTCTGCAATCCGGCTGAGGGGGCTGGGCTTTGGTTCAGTCAGTGCTGTGAAGGTTTTGGCCGCTGCGTTAGCGCCAAGCTTGCTTTCGACCCATTCCAGGCAGGTCAGTGTTTGTAGTAGCGTTTGCGCCGTTCCGCCGGATTTGGAGACTGCAACGAAGCGGGTACGGGCCGGATCAGCTGTGCGAAAGAATGCGTCAAATGTTATTGGGTCAACGTTATCGAAGAATATGAGGCGCGGCCTACCGGGGCGTGGGCCAAAGCCGCAGTCGGCTAGCGCTGTGAGGGTTTGCCCACCCAAGCTAGACCCGCCGGTGCCGAGCACAGCAACTGTGTCAGCACCATCACTGATCCGAACTGCCGCTGCTTCGATTTCCGCAAAATCTCCTGTCTTGTCTGGCAAGCTGAGGACGGCGGATGCGCCGGTATGTCGATCTTTTGCCAACTCGACCAGGTCATCAGCCAGTTCTGTCGCCAATGCAGCTAGGGTCTCCGGTGCCAACATGTTGGCATCAGCAGACACGGCTCCAGCTAAGTCCTGGCTGTAAAAGGGAGTGCGGACATGTTGATCGGGATCTCGGCTAAGACCAGTATCTAGCGGACCTTGCGATTGATATGACGCATCCATGGCTGCTTCATTCCTTGTCATCTGCGACGGTCGTCGGCTTCCAGCCCTCCAATTTCTCAGGGGCACCGGCGACCGCCACCATGAAGCGGTCAGTGTTAAAGAGGCGCTTAGATACGCGTTTTACGTCCTGCAAAGTCACAGCTTCAATCAGGCTGGCGCGTTGGTCGAGATAGTCTTTCGGCAAATCAAAACGGCGCATTGCAAGCAGCGTATCTGCGATCGCAGTCGTTGAATTGAGCGCCAGAGGAAGTGAACCGGTGAGATAGGCCTTTGCGTCTGAGAGTTCATCGGCAGTCGGGCCGTCCTTTGCCATGCGCGCCCACTCTGCCTCAACCACAGCAACGGTTTCAGCGACGGTGGCATTGGCGGTCGCAGCAGTGCCGATGACAATTGGCACGGCAGCAAGTTCGTTCAAGTCTGCACCGATACCGTAGACAAGGCCGCGCTTCTCACGCACTTCTTCCATCAAACGAGCGCCAAATCCGCCGCCCATAATCTGCATGAGAACAGTGGCGGCACGCCAATCCGGATCAATACGACGGATGCCAGGGCCGCCGAATACGATGGTTGATTGTGGCGCTGGCATTGAGGCGAGCAGGCGCAGTGGCTGTTCAGGCAAGCTAACTGCAGGCAAATCTGCCGGACCGCCCTCTGCGACTTCAGGCAGGCTGCCGAAGGCTAGCTCCATCACGCGGGCCAATTTTGCGTCTGTGAGGTCGCCCGCGGCGGCAACAATTAAACGGTCCCGACCAAAGCGTTCTTGCGTGAACGCGGTCAAGTCTTCGCGCTGGATGACAGCAAGCGTGGATTTAACGCCCCTGGTTGAGCGCGCATAGGGATGATTGGCGAAGGCCGTTTCAAGCCAAGCGCGATACGCTTTTCGGCTTGGCTGCGCACGCGACTGCTCAAGTGAGGAGATATAAGATGCGCGGGTGCGTTCTATTGGGTCAGGGTCAAACCGGGGCTTCGTGAGAGCCAAGCCCAACAGCTCCGCAGCCTCTTCAATCGTATCAGTGAGCGCGTAGAGATTGCCGACAACGGCATCCTGGGTTGCCTGAATTTCGATAGCGGCAGAGAGGTCTGCAAGCTTCTTTTTGAACGCAACGGCGTCGTAAGGTCCGGCACCTTCGGTTAGCAGTGCTGCGGCCATACGTGCGCGGCCTTGGAGGGCAGGTGGGTCGAAGGCAGCACCACCTTCAATGCGGAATGCGATGGCAGCGACGGGGACTGTGCCGTCAGATTCGAGCCAGGCATCAACACCAGCAGCTTTAACAACAGTGACATCCGCTTGGGCTGGCAGCAAGGCAATGGCGCAGAAGCAGGCAGCAGCCGCGCTCACCGCAAGAGTTTTTAATCGGATCATGATGGCGCCTCATCTTTCGGCGCGGGCCGCAAAATACCGGTTACTGACCAGTTGATGTTGAGGAGTGCACGGGCGGCGGCGTCTATTGCAGCTTTATCGACAGCGGCGATCCGTTCGGGCCAATCTTCAACGTCTTCGATGCGTTGGCCATTTGCGACGGCACCGCCAAGGATTCGGGCAGGGCCGTCCAGGCTATCGCGGGCGAAGATTGCGCTTGCGGCGAGGCGGCGTTTAGCGTCAGCGACTTCTGTTTCCGTCACGCCGTCTTTCAGTAAGTTGGCGATTTCAGCATCGAACGCGGCTTTCATATCGGCCGTTGCAACACCCGGGACAGGGCGACCATATAGACCTGCAGAGCCAAAATCACGACCGTTGCCATCATACCAGAATGACACGCCAAGGGCGATTTTTTGCTTTTCGACCAGCGCATTATGCAAGCGCCCAGTCTCACCGCCCATGATTTCAGCCAGCACGTTCAGGGCATAAGGCCCAGGGGCAGCACCTTCATAGGCCGGTGCAACATACATGCGGCGCCAATCTTCCTGGCGCACGCGCGGGTCCGTGAATACAACACGGCGGGGGGCGCGCTGATCTGGCTCATAGAAAGGCGGTCGCTGCGGCAGTTCTCGTGCAGCAACGGTGCCGTAGTGCTGTTTGGCGAGTGCCAGGACGTCATCCGGCTTCACATCGCCTGCCACAACAACAACGACATTATTTGGCGCATACCATTTGCGGTAAAAATCAAGCGCATCCTCGGTTGTCAGGCGCTTAACCTCTGTCGGCCAGCCAATAATTGGGCGGCGGTAAGGATGGGCGAGATAGAGGTTGGCCCGCATTGCTTCACCAAGAAGGGCAGACGGGCGATTTTCGACCCGACTCAGGCGCTCTTCAAGCACAACATCGCGCTCTGGCAGGACAATGGCGTCATCCAACTTGAGGCCCGTCATTCTGTCAGCTTCCATCTTCATGATAAGGCTGAGGCGGTCTGCAGCGATGATTTGGAAGTAGCCGGTGTAATTGGCAGATGTGAACGCGTTATCGCGGCCGCCATTGCGGGCGACGACACGGGAGAATTCGCCTGGGTCAAGATTGTCAGTGCCCTTGAACATCAGATGCTCAAGAAAATGAGCGAGTCCAGTTTTGCCGGGCTCCTCATCAATCGCGCCGACTTTGTAATAGGCGAAATGTGCGACAGCCGCGCGGCGGTGGTCTTCGATAACAATGAGTTCAAGGCCGTTATCAAGCACGTATCGGCTTGGGGAAAAGACCTCCGCTGCAGCCGGCGTCGCCGCCAAGCCGCAGCTGATGGACAGGGCGGCGAGGCAGGCGTTAATTCGGCGCATCAAAATAGGTTGAACCCTTTAAAGTCGGAAAGGCGCTCGACGCGGATTTCAGGCGTCTCGCCATCGGTAACTGGCTTGCCCAGCGCTGAATTCTCATTAATTCGGCGCCGCTCGCCTTTCGCCTCAACAATAACGCCCGGCGGGTTAAGTTTCCGCCAAAACATCATTTGCTCAACGATATTGCGATCATCTTCCGCCAGAAGTGCGCTTTCTTCATCGACCTGGCGGCGGATGTTCGGATTAACATTTACGGCACCAAGGTTAGCCAGCAATGCACTTTCTCCCGGTGCCGTGACAGGCGCGCGGGCCGCTTGGGGTGCGCCAGTGCGGGCTGAGGCCTGAATTACCCGGCCATTACCAGCACCGTTCAAGCGATAGTCACGCAAATCGCCAAGTGCTTGATCTACTCTGCCTGGATGAAATGCAAACTGAACCGGGGCCGACGCAGGCGTGCTATTTGCTAGTTCTGCTTGCGCGCGGGCTGCTGCCAATTGTGATGAAGTCTGTGACGTCGCACTTCGGCCGACCAACAATGCGCGGGCTTGGTCGCGTTGCGGCTCTCTGCCTTCGCCAACGGCACCCTGTTTAGGCGGGCGGAGGCTGAAGTTTGGAGGCAAACTTAGCGGCGCATTGCGGACGACAGCAAATTCATCTGGTGCCTTCTTTTTCAGGCCCAAGCTTTCTTGTACGCCGCCGCCGCAGCCAGCGAGCACTGCGCCTGCCATGGCAAGCGCGAGGACGCGGAAAGTGCAGGTCATTGCCAGCGATCCTCCAACGGTTTCATTCCCCTATGATGTAGTTGATGCGGGCTTCGACCACAAGGAATCGATAAGAATAAGAACCACACCGATTGTGATGGCTGTATCAGCAATGTTGAAAACTGGCCAACTGTAGCGCTCGTAATGCAGCAATATGAAGTCTACCACGGCACCATATACGCCCCGGTCGATCACATTTCCGAGCGCGCCGCCAATAATCAGCGCAAAACCAATGACGCCTTTCCGAGAAGTTGAGCGTAACATTTGCCAAGTGAGAAACCCGGCGATCGCCAATGAGACAAGGGCTAGCACCCAAGCTGGTACACCGCCGTCCCCAAACATCCCGAAGCTAACGCCCCGGTTCCATGCCAAAGTGAAGTCCAAAAATGGCAAAACCGTGACGGCGTCATGGGTCTTGAAATATGCCAGGGCGACCTGCTTGGTCGCCTGATCAACGATGATCGAGATCGCGATGATGATCAGACCAAGCCTGAGCGCACCTGGCATTATCCGGCCCGCTGTCATGCGACAGGCAGTGTTTTCGGCAACTGCCCGACGACTTCAGCGCATCGTGCACAGAGCAGGGGGGCGGATGTATCTGATCCAACGTCGCCTGGTTGTCTCCAACACCGAACGCATTTTTCGGCTTCTGTCCGGCTAGGCTGGACGGCAATGCCAGGGGCGTCGTCTATCCGAAACGCGTCCGCTGGGCCTTCACCGGATTCAATGGTGATAGCGGACGAAATCGTGATTTCCGCCATATCTACACCTTCGATCTGCTGCATCCGATCCGCGGAGAGCCAAACCACGGGGGCGGCTTCCAGGCTGCTGCGGATGCGCTTTTCAGCCCGTTCGCCCTCAATCGCACCGGTCACGACACGGCGGATATCGCGGATATCAGCCCAGCGCTTGCCAAGCGCCTCATCACGCCAGCTAGCAGGCGTCTCAGGGAATGTTTGGCGGTGAACGCTGACACCTTCGGCATCGCCATAGCGGGCGAGCCAGGCTTCTTCTGCGGTAAAGCAAAGCACAGGTGCGAGCCAAGTTGCGAGACGGGTGAAGATTGCATCCATCACCGTACGGTTGGCGCGGCGGGCCAAGCTATCGGGGTGCTCGCAATAAAGCGTGTCTTTGCGGATATCGAAATAGAACGCTGACAGGTCGACTGCGCAGAATGTGTGCAATGACGTCCAAAGGCCGTGGAAATCGTAATCTTCGATGGATTTGCGGACGAGCGTATCCATTTCTGCCAACCGATGCAGTGCCCAACGGTCAAGCTCTGGCATGTCCGCCGCATCGACTTTCTCTGCGTCAGAGAAGCCTTCAAGCGCGCCCAGTACATAGCGCAGAGTGTTTCGGACCCGGCGATACAGATCTGCCTGATGCTTGAGGATTTCACCACCAATGCGCAGATCTTCAGCATAGTTCGAAGACACGACCCAGATGCGTAGGATATCCGCACCATATTGCTCGATCACATCCTGCGGTGCCGTTGTATTGCCAAGCGACTTGGACATCTTGCGGCCCTTGTCGTCCAGCACAAAACCGTGGGTCAGCACGGTATCGTAGGGCGCGCGACCACGGGTGCCTGCGCTTTCTAGCAGTGAAGAATGGAACCAGCCGCGATGCTGATCGGAGCCTTCGAGGTACAAATCAGCAGGTGATTTCAGGTCATCTCGGTCTTCAAGAACGAAAGCATGGGTGCATCCAGATTCGAACCAAACTTCAACAATATCTGTGACTTGCTCGTAATTCTTCAAGTCATATTGATCGCCAAGGAAGCGTTCCGGCGGGGAGGAGAACCATGCGTCGCCACCTTCCTCTTTGAATGCATCGACGATCCGATCAAACACAGCCTGGTCTTTTAGAACTTCGCCAGACTCTATATGGACGAATAGCGGGATCGGCACGCCCCAAGCCCGTTGGCGGGAGATGCACCAGTCTGGCCGTTGCTCGACCATCGAATAGAGCCGGTTCCGGCCCTGGGGCGGTACAAAGCGCGTATCATTGATTGCCTGCAGTGCAGTTTCGCGCAGATCATTCGTCTCCATGGAGATGAACCACTGGGCCGTGTTGCGGAAGATCAATGGCGCCTTGGAGCGCCAGGAATGCGGGTAGCTGTGCTTGAGGCGGCCACGCCCGAACAACCCGCCTTTGCCGCTCATAGCGGCGACCTGCATGGCATCCATGACAGCAGCGTTGGCGTCACCTTCGCTGCCGTCTTCATTCAGCACGCGCTTGCCGGAAAACAGCGGCACGAAATCCCGGTATGCGCCGTCTGGGGCGACATAGTCCGTGACTTCAAGGCCGTGGGCTTTGCCAAGCTGGAAGTCATCGGCACCATGGCCTGGGGCGATATGCACGAAGCCCGTCCCCGCATCCATGGTCACGAAATCGCCGTTCAGCACTGGCACATCGTAGTCATAACCGAGGCCACGCAAGGGGTGCGCCGCGATGGTACCGAGCAGCGCTTCACCTGTCATCTCCGCCAGCACAGTATGCGCTTCGACCCGCATAGCTTTGCAAGCGGCCTCAACCAGCGCTTTGCCGAGAACGATTGTCTGGCCAGCCTTGATGAAGCTTTCGTCCTGGGTTTCATCAACGAGAATACGCACATAGGTTTCCTCAGCCGCGGCGGCGATGGCGCGGTTCGAGGGGAGGGTCCATGGCGTGGTGGTCCAGATAACAACGCAATCGCCAGCTTCCAATTTGCTGGTAGGCCCGGGCGTTACGACGGGGAAACCGATATGCACGGTCGGCGAGACGTGATCTTCATATTCGACCTCAGCGTCAGCCAGTGCTGTCTTCTCAACGCAGGACCACATGACGGGGCGTTGTCCGCGATACAGGCCGCCATTCATGGCAAAGCGCGTGATTTCGCCAGCGATCCGCGCTTCGGAGGCAAGTTTCATCGTCAGATAAGGGTCATCCCAATCGCCAACGACGCCGAGGCGCTTGAATTCTTCTGACTGCACACCAACCCAATGCTGCGCGAACTCACGGCATTCTTGCCGGAATTCCAGCACGGGCACGGCATCTTTGTCCTTACCTTGCTCGCGGTAGGATTCTTCGATCTTCCATTCGATGGGTAGGCCGTGGCAATCCCATCCTGGGACATAATTTGCATCAAAACCAGACATTTGCCAGGATTTGTTGATGACGTCTTTGAGGATTTTATTCAGCGCGTGGCCGATATGCAGATTGCCGTTCGCATAGGGAGGACCATCGTGCAGGATGTATTGTTCGCGGCCTTTGGAATCCTCACGGAGCGTCTTGTAGAGGTCCATGTCCTCCCAGCGCTTCAGGATTTCCGGTTCTTTCTTCGGCAAGCCGCCGCGCATGGGAAAGTCCGTTTTCGGTAGGAAAACGGTTTCACGATATTCGTCGCCGGGTTTCGGCGCTTTAGGCTTCTTGGGCGTATTCATGGGTCTTAGCCTCGATTGAGGAATGTGCGGGCGGAGTTTGCGTCCGCTGCGATTTGGGCTTTCAGGGCATCTAGCCCTTCGAATTTTTGTTCGGGCCGAATGAAATCGGCCAACCTAATTCGCACCCGCTTGCCGTAGACGTCCTGGTCGAAATCAAATACATGGGCTTCCATGCGCTCGTCCGTCCCGTCCACAGTTGGGCGTTTGCCGATATTGGCGACGCCGCCATACCAGCGATCCTCGCCTTCGAATTGTATCTGCACCGTGTAGACGCCAAGCGCCGGGCGCACGAGGTCACCAAGGGCTACGTTGAGCGTCGGGAAGCCAATGGTGCGACCACGCTTATCTCCGTGCGCGACGATGCCTTCTACTTCCCACAGACGGCCGAGCAGCTCTGCAGCGCGATGAACATCACCAACCTGCAAGGCTTTACGAATGGCGCTCGATGAGAAAGCGAGGCCATCTGCGCCAGCCATTTCCGGCACCGACGTGACGCTGAAGCCATGCTCGCCGCCAATATCGACCAGCAAGCCAGTGTCGCCAGCACGATCATTGCCGAAACGGAAATCTTCGCCGACAGCCACATGTTTGGCAGACAAGGCGTCTACGAGTGCGGCGCGGACGAAATCTTCAGCCGTGAGGCTCGCCAGGTCGCGGTTGAATTGACAGATCGCCAGGAAATCAACGCCAAGCGCTTCCAGACCACGGGCCTTGCCCCGCCAGTCTGACAGGCGGAATGGCGGCGCATCCTGCGGGCCGAGGACGGAGCGCGGATGCGGCTCAAACGTCAGCACGCCGAGCGCAATGCCGCGAGAGCGGGCAGCGGCAGCAGCGGCTTGGATGACAGCAACGTGGCCTTTGTGGACGCCGTCAAAGTTTCCAATGGCGACAGCGCCGCCGCGACGGGCAGCCGAAACTTCATCCAGGCTGTGGAAGACTTCGATCATGGGAACGCTATTGCAGCCTTCAAGCGTTGCGGGAGGGCGGCATTACCATCGCCTCGCCTTCAACCACAGGCTTGCCTTTGACGAGGCAGGTGGTCTTCAGCGTGACGCGGCGCTTTTCGAGATTGATATCAGTCACTTCAGCAACAGCCGTCACCGTATCGCCAGGGCGAACAGGGGCTTTAAAGCGGAGTGACTGTGACAGGTATATAGCACCGGGGCCAGGCATCCGCGCGCCAAGCACGGCGGAAATAAACGCTGCCGACAGCATCCCATGCGCAATCCGGCCCTTGAACATGGACTCAGCTGCAAATTCATCATCCAGATGAACCGGGTTCGTATCGCCGGAAATGCCCGCATACAGCGTGATATCCGCATCTGTAACCGTTTTGGCGAAGCTCTCCGTCTGGCCGACGGTTAGGTCTTCGATGAAATAGCCGCCAGCGGAAGCCATGGCCGATTTTCCTTCATTCACGTAGATTGCGGCAGTTTTTAGCCTAAACCGCAGCCCAGGGCTATGCGGCGATTATACAGCGATTCGATCCATAAATTTGGCTAACCGAATATCCAAGTCTGTGACGCCGCCAACGCTATGGGTCGTCAGTGTGACATTGACCGTGCTGTAGACATTGGACCATTCTGGATGATGGTCCATGCGTTCAGCCATCAGTGCAGATTGCGTCATGAAACCAAAGGCTTCGACGAATGTCTTGAACTTGAATTCACGGTGAATTGCTTCACGGCCTTCAACGCCAGCCCAGCCATCCAAGGACTTCACCGCCGTTTCGACCGCCTCTGCTGTAAGCTTATCCGGCATGCTATATCCCACGTTCAGCGCAGCTTGGCAGGGCCAGAATGACAGACCCCGACCTTCCGCCATCATTAGACGACATCGCAGCGCTCGCCGCTACCGCGCTCGATCGCTTGCCTGCACATTTTGCAGGCCCGATCCGTCATGTCCCGATCATTGTCGAAGACTTTCCGGCCTCAGATGTAATGCAGGCGATGGCGTTAGAAAGTCCGTTTGACATCATGGGACTCTATCACGGCGTTGATCTGGCCTCAAAATCCGGCGCCGCTGCGTCAGAGGATCTGGACCGAATTTTTCTCTATCGCCGCCCGATCCTGGACTATTGGTGTGAAACGGCTGAAGCCTTGTCCCACGTTGTTGCCCATGTATTGATCCATGAAATCGGCCACCATTTTGGCCTGACGGACGACGACATGGAGGCGATAGAGGCAGGCACTTGAATTTTACGCGGATTTCCGGCGGCTTTTCTTCGGCTTCACATATGCCGCTAAGAATTGGCCTGTGTAACTGCCTGCTGCGCCAGCAATCTCTTCCGGTGTGCCAGATGCAACAACTTCGCCGCCGCCATCGCCGCCTTCGGGGCCGAGGTCAATCACCCAATCCGCTGTTTTGATGACTTCTAGGTTATGCTCAATGACGATGACGGTATTTCCTTGGTCAACCAGGGCCGCCAGTACTTCCAGCAGCTTACGAACATCCTCGAAGTGCAATCCGGTTGTCGGTTCATCCAGGATATAGACCGTCCGCCCGGTGGCACGTTTGGACAACTCCTTCGCCAATTTAACGCGCTGTGCCTCGCCGCCGGAGAGGGTCGTCGCTTGTTGGCCAATTTTCACATAGCCAAGTCCAACGCGCTCCAACGTCACAAGCTTGTCGCGGATGGAGGGCACGGCGCTGAACTCTTTGGCACCTTCTTCTACTGTCAAATCAAGTACATCAGCGATGGACCTGCCGCGATACTTGACCTCCAGCGTTTCCCGATTATAGCGCTTGCCCTTACAGACATCGCACTCGACATAAACATCCGGCAGGAAATGCATCTCGATCTTGATAACGCCGTCGCCCTGGCAGGCTTCGCAGCGACCGCCCTTCACATTGAAGCTGAAACGGCCGGGCTTGTACCCTCGCGTTTTGGCTTCGGGCAGTCCGGCAAACCAATCGCGGATTGGCGTGAATGCGCCTGTATATGTAGCCGGGTTTGAGCGCGGTGTGCGGCCAATCGGTGACTGGTCGATATCAATCACCTTGTCGAGGTATTCGATGCCCTTGATATCATCATGGGGTGCCGGTGCTGCACGAGATCCCATCACCCTGCGGGCCAGCGCTTTATAGAGCGTATCAACAACGAGCGACGATTTTCCGCCGCCTGAAACGCCTGTCACGCATGTCAGGACGCCGAGCGGGAAGGTCGCATTGACGTTTTTTAGGTTATTGCCGGTAGCGCCCACCAGTTTCAGCGCTTTGCCATTGCCTTTGCGCCGCTTTTCCGGGACAGGAATCTGCTTCATGCCCGTCAGGTATTGCCCTGTCAGGCTGTCTGGGGAGGCCATGATGTCTTCCGGCGTGCCGAAGGCAACCACATGGCCGCCATGGATGCCTGCAGCGGGTCCCATGTCCACCACATAGTCCGCTTGCCGGATTGCATCCTCATCATGCTCCACCACAACCACGGTATTGCCGAGATCGCGCAGGCGCGTCAGCGTGCCGAGCAGGCGTTCATTGTCTTTCTGATGCAGGCCGATGGATGGTTCATCCAGCACATAGAGAACACCGGTCAGTCCAGAGCCGATCTGCGAGGCGAGACGAATGCGCTGACTTTCGCCACCAGAAAGCGACCCTGAACCCCGTGAAAGCGTCAAATAGCCAAGCCCGACGTCGACCAAAAAGCCAAGCCGGTCATTGATTTCGCGCAGGATGCGCTCGCCGATCTCCAATTGCTTCTGATTCAGGCTTTCAGGAAGCGCTTTGAACCAATCGCGGGCTGCGAGGACGGACAGATTGGCGATATCAGATACATCCTCCATCGCGACCTTTACGGCCAGCGCCTCTGGCTTCAGGCGTTTGCCGTCGCAAACATGGCAGGGTGCGGCGGACATGTATTTCGAGATTTCTTCTCGCGCCCAAGCACTGTCTGTCTCGCTGAAGCGGCGCTCCAGATTGTTCGCAACCCCTTCAAACGGCTTCTCGACCTTATATGAGCGAAGACCATCATCATATTTGATCGCGATCGGTGTCAGGCCCGATCCATACAGAACCGTGTCCCGCATATCTTCTGGCAATTCACCGAACGGCGTCTTCATGGACTGCTTGTAGTGGCGGCAGATGCCTTCAAGCGTTTGTTCGTAGTAGGACGAACTTGAGCCTGACCAGGGGGCGACCGCACCATCCTTTAGGCTGAGCAGCGGATTGGAAATAACAAGCTGCGGATCGCAATGTTGTTCAACGCCAAGGCCGTCGCAGGCTGCGCATGCGCCGAAAGGGTTGTTGAATGAGAACAGGCGCGGCTCGATCTCTGGGATCGTAAAGCCGGATACAGGGCAGGCAAAGCGGCTGGAGAAGATCGTTTGTGTGCCATCATCTGCATTCTCGGCGACCGCAAGGCCGTCCGTCAGGCCAATTGCCGTTTCAAGCGAATCGGCAAGGCGGGCGCTGGCGTCCGGGCGGACAATGAATCGGTCGACCACCACATCAATGTCATGCTTGAAGTTTTTCTTGAGGGCCGGCGCATCCTCGATCAGAACCACGTCGCCATCGATTTTCACGCGCTGGAAGCCTTTGCGCGATAGTTCCGCTAGCTCTTTACGGAATTCGCCTTTCCGGCCGCGCACGATCGGCGCCAGCAGCAATAGCCGCGTGCCTTCATCCATTGCCAGCACCCGGTCGGCCATTTGGCTGATGGTCTGGCTTTCAATCGGCAGGCCGGTCGCAGGAGAATATGGAATGCCCGTCCGCGCCCAGAGTAGGCGCATGTAATCGTAAATCTCGGTCACCGTGCCGACAGTAGAGCGGGGATTGCGGCTGGTAGTCTTCTGTTCGATGGAAATCGCTGGCGAAAGGCCCTCAATCAGGTCCACGTCCGGCTTGCTCATCAGCTCCAGGAACTGGCGGGCGTAGGCGGACAGGCTTTCTACATAGCGACGCTGGCCCTCGGCATAGATTGTGTCGAACGCCAGGCTGGATTTGCCGGAGCCTGACAGGCCAGTGATCACCACGAGCTGATCGCGCGGTAGATCAACATCCACATTCTGCAGGTTATGTTCCCGCGCGCCCCGGACAGAGATTGTTTTCAGGCTAGATGGTTGATCGTTAGCGGCGGATTTTTTCGCCATGCCAATAGAGCTCCTTTGCGGCCCGTTATATGGACGGATCAGGCTGCTGGTTCCAAGCGTCTTCGTTGTGGACAAGTCGGGAAAGTGCGCTAGCGCCGTCTCTGGCGCGAGGTTACACTTTGGACAGAACATTACTTAAACGATTCCCTATGGAGCGAATGCGTTCCAGGGTTGGAGATAAGGCCATGTCCGGCAGCGTCAATAAGGTCATTCTGGTCGGTAATCTGGGCCGTGACCCCGAATTCACTCAAACACAAGATGGGCGCCGGTTCGGTCGCCTGTCTATCGCTACGTCCGAACGCTGGCGGGATCGCGGCTCCGGCGAACGCCGTGAGCAAACCGAATGGCACCGGGTCGTCATCTTTAACGAGAATCTCGTGGATGTGGCGGAGCGTTTTCTGCGCAAAGGCTCTAAGGTTTATATTGAAGGGCAGTTGCAAACACGCAAATGGCAGGATCAGTCGGGCAATGACCGCTATTCTACTGAAGTGGTGTTGGGCCGGTTCCGTGGCGAGCTGACAATGCTTGATGGCCGTCAGGACGGCGAGTCCGGCAGTGGTGGCGGCGGTGGTGACTACGGCAGCTCGAGTGGCGGTGGTGGTAATGATTACGGCAGCAGCGGCGGGGGACAGAGGTCCTCTGGTGGCGGGCAGCAGCGCTCCAGCAGCGGTGGCGGCGGCCGGGACGAAACCCGCGCAGCGCCTATGGATCTTGACGACGACATTCCGTTCTAAGCTGATGCAAGCCCGCCAGAAACTCCGGTTCGTTGCGTTAACAGCGTTTTGCACTGCGGTAATGCCTGCTGCGGCGGAAGATTCGCCTCTGGCACCAGCAGATGCAGTTGCGGATCGTATCAATCCAACCGGGGTTACCGGCGTGTACCGCTGCGCTGTTGGCGATGCAGCAACTGTTCGGTTTAGTTTCACCGGATTCGACGACGGTCAACACCGGATTGAAGAAAGCCTGGGTGGCCGTGACCGGCGGACATCGCACTATCCCTGGCAGCTGGCGACGGCGACCCTCTATCGCGAGCGCGTAAGCGGGCAGGGTGCAGCTAAGTTCCGCCGCCTCACGGGGTCGCTGCGTTTGCTGCAAGAACTCAAGCCTGGGCTCATCTCAGCGAATTATGCCGAAGCGCCGCTCGATGGCTCAACTGTACCGCTGGAATGGCGCTATGACGTGCGCGTTAAAGGCCGCGCCGCTAGCTTTGCGCCTAGTGGTCTTGGTGAAGTCACAATTGTTCAGATTGAGGAACAGCGCACCCGGTATGTGGACGCCCAGCAGAACCCACTAACGCTCTCTGAAGCCGCTGCAGGGTTTGATGTGACGGAAGTGGCGACAGTATCCTACGCGCCAAAACTTGGCCTCGCGCTCAGGATTGAGCGGAAGCGGGAAGGGCGAGTTATCGAAGCCTGTTCGCTCGCCGAATATAAGCGCGGTTAGGCACATATTTCACGCTGCTGAAGGTTTCAGTTTTCCGTTGAAACAGCTATAGTTTTTGACGAATCAGGCGGCTCGTGAAGCCGCCATTTTATTAGGAGAATCCTGGTGTCCGATACGTCGCCGCCACGGTCAGATGACATTCAATCCGTCTCCATCGAAGAGGAGATGCAGCGTTCATACCTCGATTATGCAATGAGCGTGATTGTCGCCCGCGCGATCCCTGATGTCCGGGATGGTTTGAAGCCAGTTCACCGCCGCATTCTCTATGCAATGCGCGAGGGCGGGTACGATTGGAACCGTCCGTTTCGTAAGTCTGCGCGTATCGTCGGGGACGTGATGGGTAAGTACCATCCGCACGGCGACTCGGCCATTTATGATGCGCTGGTTCGCATGGCGCAGGACTTCTCCATGAGCCTGCCCTTAATTTCTGGCCAGGGCAATTTTGGCTCAATGGATGGCGATCCTCCGGCGGCGATGCGTTACACCGAAGCCAGGCTTGCCAATGCATCTGAAGCGCTGATTGCGGACATCGACAAAAGCACGGTCGATTTCCAGCCGAACTACGATGAGTCCGATAGTGAACCTGTCGTCCTACCGGCGGAATTCCCACATCTGCTGGTAAATGGCGCAGGCGGTATCGCCGTTGGTATGGCAACAAATATTCCGCCACATAACCTGGGCGAAGTGATCGATGCGGCGTTGGCCGTCATCGATAACCCCGAAATTGATATGGAAGCGCTGCTGGAGATCATTCCGGGGCCAGACTTTCCGACGGGGGCTACAATCATGGGTCGGGGCGGCATTCGCTCTGCCTATGCGACGGGGCGCGGATCGATCGTAACGCGCGCTAAGGCGGAGATTGACCTGCGCCGCAACGCGATTCTGATCCACGAAATTCCCTATCAGGTCAATAAATCCCGTCTGGTTGAGCGTATTGCCGAAGTCTCTGCCGCGAAGATGGTTGAGGGAATTTCTGAGCTGCGCGACGAGTCGGATCGCCATGGCGTGCGGATCGTTGTCGACCTCAAGCGCGATGCCAACGCTGAAGTCGTGCTGAACCAGCTCTATCGTCACACGGCCCTGCAGACTAGCTTTGGCGTCAACATGTTGGCGCTGAACGGTGGACGGCCAGAACTTCTGTCGCTGAAAGCCGTGTTGGACGCTTTCGTCATCTTCCGCGAAGAAGTCATTGCGCGGCGCACGCAGCATGAATTGGCGAAAGCCCGAGACCGGGGCCATGTATTGCTCGGCCTCGTCGTTGCTGTTGCCAATATTGACGAAGTGATCGCGCTTATTCGCGCCGCACCTGATCCCACCGAAGCGCGCGCAGCGCTGATGGCGCGAGCCTGGCCCGCCGGCGATGTTGGCCCGCTGATCGAATTGATTGGCGATAGCGCCAGCGGTGCGTTGACCGATGCTGGATATAGCCTCTCTGAAATTCAGGCCCGTGCCATTCTGGACCTTCGCCTGCATCGTTTGACCGGCCTGGAACAGGATAAAATCCAGGAAGAACTGGATGAAACGGCTGGTAAGATCCGCGAATACCTTGAAATTCTAGGATCGCGCGAAAAGCTTTATCAGGTCATGCGCGAAGAGCTGCTGAAGGTAAAAGAGCGATTCGCTGTGCCGCGTCGCACCATGCTTGAAGCTGCTGATGCGGACCAAGATGATGAGGACCTGATCCAGCGCGAAGAAATGGTCGTTACGGTTTCGGCCAATGGTTATGTGAAGCGCACGGCGCTATCCGACTACCGGTCACAGCGCCGCGGCGGCAAAGGCCGGTCTGGCATGGCGACGCGGGATGAAGATGTCGTGCGTGACGTATTCGCGGCGTCCACCCATGCGCCAGTGCTGTTCTTCACGACCCGAGGCATTGCCTACAAGCTGAAGGTCTACAAATTGCCGCTCGGCTCCCCACAGTCACGTGGTCGCCCGCTCGTGCAATTGCTGCCGCTGCAAGAAGGCGAAACGATTTCAGCTGTGTTACCGCTGCCGGAAGATCCGGCAGAGTGGGAGCAGATGAACGTGATGTTCGCCACCCGCTCCGGCAATGTCCGGCGTAACTTGCTGTCTGATTTCTCGAACGTTATGTCGAACGGCAAGATTGCCATGAAACTTGGCGAGGACGATTCGCTGATCGGCGTCGAGATTTGTGAACCTGGTCATCACGTCTTGCTGGCAACGGCGAAAGCCCGCTGCATCCGCTTCTCGGTTGAGGACGTTCGCGTTTTCGCCGGCCGTAATTCAACGGGTAACCGCGGCATTGATCTGGCGAAGGGCGATCGTGTGATCTCCATGTCGATTCTGGGCGGTGCGGTATTTGAGACAGCAGAACGCGATCTCTATCTCAAGCAGTCCACAGCGCTACGTCGGGGTGAGGAGATGGAAGAGGGTGGCCTGCCGCCGGAAATCTTCGAGGAATACCAAAACGGCGAGCAATTTATCCTCACACTCGCCGACAATGGTCTTGGCAAGCGCACATCGGCCTACGACTACAGGGTTACGAAACGCGGCGGTAAAGGCATTGAACTCATGGGCTTGGCGGATGGCGACGTAGAAGTTGTCGGTGCCTTCCCGGTCGAGGATTCGGATGGTCTCGTGCTAGTCACCAATGGTGGTCAATTGATCCGCTGCCCGGTCGGCGGGGTGCGTATGGCGCGCCGCTCGACGCGCGGCGTAAAAATCTTCAATGTGTCTGAGGGGGACCGGGTTGTCAGCGTCACACGACTGAATGACGATGGCTCCGGCGATGAAGACATGGATGAAGATGGAGCGGTGGATGCTGGCCCGGATGAGGGCGGCGAAGACGCTTCCGAATAGGAGCACGAGACTATGGCGAGGGTTGTCGGCCTGTATCCAGGCACATTTGACCCGCCGACTAATGGGCATTTCGATATCATCATGCGCGGTGCGCGAGTGGTCGAAGAATTGGTCGTTGGCGTTGCGATTAATGCAGGCAAAGGCCCGTTATTCGGTATTGATGACCGGGTGGCGATGGTGGAGGAGTGGATTGCGAGTCTTGAAGACCGTGAACTCGCGAATCGCATCACGGTTCGGACGATGGAAGGCCTACTGGTTCACTACGCCAAAGATGTCGGTGCTAATGTCATCGTCCGTGGCCTCCGCGCCGTGTCGGACTTTGACTATGAGTTCCAGATGACGGGCATGAACAGCCGCCTCGATAATTCTATTGAGACGGTGTTCCTGATGGCGTCTGAGCGTTGCCAATATATCTCATCACGCTTCGTGAAAGAGATTGCGGCGCTCGATGGCGACATCACGACATTCGTGCCGCCTCATGTCAAAGCAGCATTAGCCGCACGCCTCAACGGCGGTGGCAAGGTTGAGGCAGGAGCTGCGTCTAAGGCTTACTAAGGCGCATTCGCTTCATGGCCACGCTTCAAATTTCTGTTCGGACACGCCGCTAAGCTGTAGCTTGCCGTCTTTGAACAGAAATTTTGAGGTTGATGATGAATAACAAAATTGACCATTTTGGCATTGGCGCATCGTCGCTTGAGGCGGCCGTCAATGCGTTGCAGAAGCTGTTGGGCGTCGAGACGCCGCGTGGCGGCAAGCACGACACGATGGGCACCCACAACTGCGTCATGCAGGCGGGGGGCGAATCGTTTCTTGAAATTTTGGCGATTGATCCAGATGCGCCACCACCTGGTCGCGCGCGCTGGTTCAGCATGGATGACCCAGCGACAATCGCACGCCTGGCTGCGCGCCCGCGCGCTTTATGTTGGGTCGTTGGTACCGATGATCTCGACGCCGTTGTTGCAGCCAGTTTTGTTGACCTCGGTGAGATCGTTCATTTCACCCGTGGCGACCGTTCCTGGCGTCTGACGGTGCCGACTGACGGCCACTTGCCTTGGGGCGGTCTTCTGCCGGCATTCATTGAATGGTCCCCGGGGCCGCACCCAAGTACAGCACAGCAGGATTTGGGGGTTCGCCTCGATAAAGTCCAAATCAGCCATCCACACCCTGCGTCCTGCCGCCAGGTGTTTGATACTCTGCAGGTCGGTCACTTAGCGGATGTCACTGAGGGGCAGGCTGCGCTATCGTTCCATCTAATGGGACCAACTGGCGCTGCAGTGGTGGACTGAGGGTACGGCCAGAGATCTGCGATTACGCGATGGCCTCTGGGACAGGGCCAGGTATCTTGGCCATTCTATCTGGTTTGGTTATCTGAAAGGTGCCGGAAATTAGGTGATTACCCGTGCATCCACTGCGGCAATCTAGACGCTTTGTGCTTGATTTTGAATTGAGTGAAAAATGCATCTTGACCCGCGCCGCTGCCGCCCATAGGGTGCGCTCCGCTGGCCCCGATTCATGGCGTCAGAGCGTGTAGCTCAGTTGGTAGAGCAACGGACTTTTAATCCGTCGGTCCAGGGTTCGAGTCCCTGCGCGCTCACCATTTTCCCAAATAGAATGAACATCGTACTGTGAGCCTCTGTTGAGAGGCTTTCAGAGCATGCGTGAGGCGTTGCGCCTGATTCGGCCGGCGCGGATGAATGCTCAAGACAGCTAAAAGCCCGGCCCGCAAATCAATGCGGAACCGGGCTTTGCAGAAACGCCTAGCAGGTTGGTGAGAGGCCTAGTCGGCCTTCTCGCCTTCGTCATTGGCTGTGTCTTCCAGATCATCGTCACGGTCCGGAGCTTCGCCCAGGAGTGCGTCGAGTTCTGCATCATCTTCATCGTCGAATTCGAATTCATCAGCGCGCGTCAGCACGTTTTCGCCACGTGCCTGTGCTTCGGCTTCGTCGACGCTGCGCGCGACATTTACCGTGATCCCGATATCGACTTCCGGGTGCAGGCGCAGGCTGATTTCGTGCAAACCAAGCTCTTTGATCGGCTTTTCCAACTGAACCTGGCGGCGGTCAATCGTAGAGCCAGCGTCCGTTACAGCTTCAGCCACATCACGGCTGGACACGGAACCGTAAAGTTGGCCCGTATCGCCGGCTTGTCGGATCAGTACGACAGTCATGCCTGCCATGCTTTCGCCAACAGTTTCAGCTTCAGATTTCCGCTGAAGATTCTGCGCTTCAAGCTGTGCCTTTTGTGTCTCGAAATACACAAGGCTCTCTTTGGAAGCACGCAGGGCCTTTTTCTGCGGCAGCAAGAAGTTGCGCGCGTAACCGTTCTTTACGGTGACGACTTCGCCCATTTGGCCGAGATTTTCGACCCGCTCAAGCAGGATAACATCCATTGGTCAGAACCCCGTGGGCTAGCGGATCAGGTAAGGCAGCAGGCCAAGATGACGTGCGCGCTTGATCGCCTGGGCGAGGGCGCGCTGCTTCTTGGCTGAGACAGCGGAAATACGGCTCGGCACGATTTTGCCGCGGTCGGTCAGAAACCGCTGCAGCAAGCGCACATCGCGATAATCAATCGCAGGCGCGTTCGGGCCAGAGAAAGGGCAAGATTTCTTGCGACGGAAAAAAGGACGACGACCGCCGCCTGCAGCGCCCATAGCCATTATTCAGTCCCTCCGGCTGCAGCTGGTGCAGCTTCGCTATTTTCTTCGCGACGTTGTGGGCGGTCATCACGACCACCGCGGTCACCACCCCTATCGCCGCCACGATCATCCCGACGCGGGCGACGCTCATCGCGATCCCGGCGGGTCATCATGGGGGAAGGTTCTTCAGAAACTTCTTCAACGCGCACGGTGAGGAAGCGAATGATATCTTCGCTCAGGCGCATCTGGCGCTCAACTTCAGCCAATGCGGGCCATTCAGCCTCTACATTGAGCATCACATAATGGCCTTTACGGTTCTTTTTGATCCGATAAGCCAGGGACTTAAGGCCCCAATGTTCCCGCTTCAGGACTTTGCCACCCTGCTCTTCAATGATGGCGGCATAGCTGTCCGTTAGCGCTTCGACTTGCGCGGACGACAGATCCTGTCGTCCAATGAACACGTTCTCATAATACGGCATGGCCGGTTAGCACCTACGCGCTGTTGGAAAAACATAGCGCCGGGCAGCCCCCCGCGCTGTCGATTGCGGGCGGTCCCAGCGATCAAGCGGCCTTTATACATATCAGCCAGCGGGATGCAAGCGTTGTGGCGGCTGGAATAACCAGAAATCGCCACAATCATACGCCTTATTGGTGTAGGCGTCAGGGAAAATGGCGGCGGACCCTGGCGGCGCTGGGTATCACTATTATATAAGCAGCCCGTCGCCCGATCATAAAACTGAATGGAAGTGGACGGAATTCGACAATGCCAAGCCTGCGAATCAGTACTGCCGTCGCCCTTGTATCCCTGCTTATTTCCGGCGCTGCATCAGCTGCGGAACCGAAATCTCTAGGGCAATTCAGGGATTGGGAGGCGTTCGTCGCGTCAGATGGCGGCGGCAAGGTGTGCTACGCGTTGAGTTCGCCGAAGAAATCTGAGGGCAAGTATTCTAAGCGTGACCCAGTTCTGTTGATGGTTGCCCGCCGCCCTGCGGACAAGGTGTATGATGAGGCCAGCGCGATTGCAGGCTATCAATACCAGAAGGGCAGCCGCCCGGAGTTCCGTATTGGTAAGCGACGCTTCGTCGCGGAGGGGGCGGGCGAAGTCGCGTGGCCCCGCAAAAAGGATAATCGCAAGCTCGTGAACGCCATGCGCGGCGGAGCGACACTAGAGCTATTAGGCACGTCTGCACGTGGCACCCGGACGGTTGATGAATTTTCACTGCGCGGCGTTACGGCAGCGCTAAAAGCGACCGCACGGGCTTGCCCTTCAAGGTAATGAGCAAACAGCGATGATGGACAGTATAGCGATTGAGCCGGACCAGACGGCCAAGATCAATCTGATTGGCCTTGATCTGCCGGAGCTTGAGGAAGCATTGGCACCGCTGAACTTGCGTTCGTTCCGGTTGGGCCAATTGTGGCAGCAGATGTACCGATTGGGCGCGCCTGATTTCGCATCCATGACGACATTGGCCAAGACGCTTCGCGCTGAATTGGAAGAGCGCTATTCGCTTGGGCGCTTGGAGGCTTCTACGACGGAGGTTTCTAAAGACGGCACGACGAAGTGGTTGTTTAAGCTGGACGACGGCTCGCAGGTTGAAACCGTTTACATTCCTGAAAAAGACCGGGGAACGTTGTGCGTTTCATCGCAAGTTGGGTGCACGCTGAATTGCCGATTCTGCCATACCGGCACACAGATGCTGGTGCGCAATTTGACGGCGGCAGAAATTTTGGGCCAGATCCTTACGGCCAAGGATGCATTAAATGATTGGCCAGCACCCAGGCCAGACCGGAAGCTCACCAACATCGTCATGATGGGGATGGGCGAGCCACTTTATAACTTTGAGAACGTCAAGAAGGCGCTGCTGACGGCAATGAGTGATTCGGGTCTTGGGCTATCCCGGCGCCGGATCACGCTGTCCACCGCTGGCGTGGTGCCAATGATCGAGCGCGCGGGTGCAGAGATCGGTGTGAACCTCGCGATCTCCTTGCATGCGACCGATGATGAAATCCGGGACCGAATCGTTCCCATCAACCGGAAATACCCGATTGAGCAATTGATTCAGGCTTGCCGGGACTATCCAACACTTAACAATGCGCGTCGGATCACGTTTGAATATGTGATGCTGAAGGATGTGAATGACCGGGATGAGCATGCGCACGCTCTGGCGCGCATGCTGAAGGACATTCCATCCAAGATAAACCTGATACCGTTCAATAAGTGGCCTGGCGCAGAATTCGAGCGTTCCACGGATGAGCGCATCCAACGCTTCGCTAACATTATGATGGATGCTGGCTATCCAAGCCCGGTCCGCACGCCGCGTGGGGAAGATATTCAGGCCGCGTGCGGTCAGCTGAAATCAGCAACAGAGCGCAAGCGCCGCACCAAGACGGCACCAGCTGTAACTGCTGATTAGGCTGAGTGGCCGATCAGGAATACGGCGGTAATAGCCACATAAAGGCCCATAACGCCGAGCCAAATGGTGAGAGCGTCCACATCAAAGTTGCGGCGGACCCGACGGACGGACGCTTGAGCTTTTGCGAGCTGGGCGCTCATGGGACTAAATCCTTTTCAGACGTAAATGTTTGCAGAGTGTGCGTTTCGTCACACAGACGTGGTGTGCCAGTTCGCCGTTACAAGGGCGCATTAACAAATTTCTAAGGTCTGATCACGTGCATGTGAGCGGCTTTGCGTGGAGAGGCAGGGCGCTTATGCTTTGAAGCACATTCTGACCTCGCTCAAGGATCTTGCCCCATGCCATTCGATATCAGCCAATCATTCCGCAGCAATGCGCCCGCACCCGCGACAGCGTGGAAAGCCTTTCCGACCTATAACTTCGTTGGCGGAAACATTGATGGCGAGACGGTGCCTGCTGGCCCGTTGGCGGATGCTGTCGCGGCTGCGTTGAAGGCAGAGGGCAACACGCTTGCTACATACGGCCTGACCAGTGGCCCTCAAGGCTATCTGCCGTTCCGTGAAGCCATTGCGGATATGCTGCAACGGCGCACCCAGATGGCGACAACGCCGGATCAGGTTCTGGTTACATCCGGGTCCTTGCAAGCCATGGACTTGGTGAACGCTCTGTTTCTTGAGCCGGGCGATATCGTGATTGTTGAACAAGCCTGCTATGGCGGCGCGCTCACCCGGATCAGGGGCATGGGCGCTGACTATGTCGGGGTGGAGCTTGATGACGACGGCATGATCCCAGCCAAGCTTGAAGAGGCACTGGCGGCCTGCAAGGCGGCGGGCCAGTGCGTTAAATATCTCTACCTCATCCCGACCGTGCAAAACCCAACGGCAAGCGTCATGTCTGTAGAGCGTCGCCGGGAGATTCTGAGCATTGCTAAAGCGCACGACCTCGCGATTTTTGAGGACGATTGCTACGCGGACTTGATCTTTGAAGGTGGCCGCCCACCAGCCTTCCGAGCGCTGGATGAAGATGGCCGGGTCGTCTATTGCGGCTCATTCTCCAAATCCATCGCCCCCGCTTTGCGCGTTGGATATCTGGTGGCCGATTGGGAGGTCATGAGCCGCATTCTGCCGCTTAAGAATGACGCTGGCAGTGGCGCTATCGAGCAGATGGCATTGGCTGGATATATCCCAGAAGCGTTCGACGCCCATGTGGACGAGCTCAACGTGATGCTGAAAGGCAAAGCAGATGTGTTGGTTGAGGCGCTAGAGGCAAATTTTGGCGAAGCAGCTGAATTTCCAAAGCCGGAAGCCGGGATTTTCCTGTGGGTTACGCTGCCGAAAGAGGTTGATACCTCAAAGCTGTTCAAGGCAGCCGGGGCAGAAGGCATTGCGATCAACCCGGGGCGTGAATGGGCGACGGATGATACCTACAGTGCCAACCGGATGCGGCTCTGCTTTGCGAACACGAGCCATCAGGAAATCCGAGAGGGTGTCGCGAAACTGGCTGAGATTTGTCAGCGGGAGTTTGGCGTGCCGCTCCGCCGGGCAAATGTGGCGGGCTAGGTTGGTTCCGTATCGATGGGACGATCCTATGATGTCATTGTCGCTGGGTCTGGCGTTGCTGGGCTGTCAGCAGCGCTAACCGCAGCTGAGGCAGGGGCCAAGGTCGCCCTGCTGGAACGTGCGCCAATTGAGGAGCGTGGCGGCAATACGCGCTACACCGAATCTTTTTGGCGCATGCAGTCAAAGAAAGAGGTCTCGGAAGATTTCGCCGATGCGTTGGCGGGGAATGCCGCAGGGTGGCTTGATCCAGAGATCACGAAAGACTGGACCAGGGTGCCGGAGGATTGGCCTGCAATCCTCCGCTCCAATTCTAGCTTGGACCCGGAATTGATCGGTGCCTGGGCTGATGGCGCGCCGGACGCTTTGGCTTGGCTGGAAAGTCACGGTCTCTCATTCGATTTCCTGCCGAACTATTTCATCACCGAATCCACGACACGTATGAGCCCCGTGGGCGGTGGCCAGGCCATTGTTGAGGCGCTAGCCATGAAGGCTGAGGCGATGGTGAGCCGGATCGATTATCGGTTCGAAACCACTGCCGAATCCCTGTTACGTCGCCGGGATGGCGGGATCGAGGGGGTAATTGTCAAACCCATTGGCGGTGATCGCGAAGCGCTGCATGCACCGAATGTGGTGTTGGCGACAGGCGGGTTTCAGGGCAATGCGGAGATGATGACCCGCTATATCGGCCCGGCCGCCCAATGGACGCGCCCGATTGCACGGGGCGGTTATTACAATCGCGGCGAAGGGGTGGCGATGGGCTTATCCGCCGGTGCTGCTCCCGGCGGCGATTTCGGCAGCTTCCATGCCCAGCCCGTTGATCCGCGTTCAGGCGAGGCAGAGCCGGTGGTGCTAATTTACACCTATGGTCTTCTACTGAACTGCGAAGGTCGCCGCTTCACCGATGAAGCGCCCGCAACTGTGGACGCGACCTACGAAGCGACGGCGCGAGACATACTCCAGCAATCCCAAGGCCTCGCATGGTGCATATTGGATGGCGCGGTCGAAGATATCCCGAATTGGCGGAAAGCCATCCGCACGGACCAGCCGGCATTTGAAGCCGATACGCTTGATGGCTTGTTGGCTCAGCTTGATATCGATGCAGGGCAGGCGGCAGAGACGATTGAAACGTTTAATCAAGCCTGCCCAGTTGATGGGCGATTTGATCCGCTTCGCCCGGATGGATTGGCGACATCCGGGTTGAGCCCGCGTCGCAGCCATTGGGCGCGCCCCCTAGTGCGGGGGCCATTTCGCGCTTGGCCCATTATTGCTGCCACGTGTTTCACATTTGGTGGATTGAAAATCGATGCGTCCGCCCGCGTGCTTGACCATGACGGTCAGCCAATTCCGGGGCTTTATGCCGCTGGCGAAACATCAGGGGTTTATTTCAGAACCTATACCGGCTCTACATCGGTCATGCGCGGGGCTGTATTTGGCCGCGCCGCTGGTGCCCATGCCGCGCACAGAAACAGTTAGGACGATCCATGACGCAGCGACTCTCTGGCCTTGGTGCCATTATCGGCAATTATGATGCGCTTCTGGTGGATCTATGGGGCTGCGTCCACAATGGCGTGGAGCCGTTTCCAGCGGCTGTGGATGCGCTGAGCCGTGCAACTGCAGCGGGCGTTTCAGTATGCCTGCTGTCGAACGGCCCCAGGCGGGTGTCCGCCATCGTGAAGCGCTTGGATGAGATGGGCGTGCCGCGGGATGTGTATCAACATGTTGTTACATCCGGCGAAGCGACATGGCGGGCGCTATCCAGCCCGACAGACGCTTGGCACAAGGCGCTGGGACGGCGTTGCTATCATCTGGGACCGGACCGCGATGATTCTGTGCGGCAGGATGCTGGGCTCGAGATTGTGACCAAGCTTTCAGAAGCTGATTTCATCGTAAATACCGGCACTTATGACAATGCGGACGTGCTGGATGACTACGAAGACAGGCTGCAGGAAGCGCTGAAATTCAAGCTTCCCATGGTTTGCGCCAATCCTGATCTGGTCGTGCATATCGGCGATGATCTGACAATTTGCGCTGGCCTTATTGCACAACGCTATGAAGCGCTTGGCGGCGATGTCGCTTATCACGGCAAGCCGTACCCCTCCGTCTACGCCATGTGTTTTGAGACGCTGGGCATGCCGGAACCAAAGCGCGTCCTTGGTATAGGCGACGCAATCCGCACCGATGTTGCAGGTGCTAAGGCTGCCGGGTGCGATGCGCTATTTTTGGCGTCAGGCATTTATGTGGATGGCTTCGAAACATCAGACCCTGCACCTGAAGCCGTTGTCGCGAAAGCGAAGGAAGAACAGCACCCAGCGCCAGATTACTTCATGCCAGCGTTGGCTTGGTGATGGCAGGCGCGCGTGGCTGACCGACACACCATCACTGTTGCGTTCCGGCTACCAGATGAGGCCGAAGCTGCGCTCCAAGCTGCATTCGATACGACATTTCTCGAGGGCGCATTGCCGGATGATCTGGCAGCACTGGAAGGTGCCGAAGCGCTGATTGTTACCCCGCCGATCCAGGTGAAGGGTGATGTGGTCAAGGGGCTACCAAGCTCAATTCGCGCCGTTGGTACTTATTCTGTCGGTATGGATCATCTGGATGTGCCGACGATCAAGGCGAGCGGCAGGGTAGCGCTTTTTACGTCTGATGTTCTGACAGACGCAGTTGCCGATACAGCGATTTTGCTGATGTTGGGGGCCACTCGCCGGGCGACAGAATCGATCAATCTCATTCGTTCCGGTGAATGGCAAGGCTGGCATTCACGCCAACTCATTGGACAAGGCCTCGCGGGCAAGACGTTTGGTGTGTTTGGCATGGGGCGGATCGGGCTTGCTGCAGCGGCGCGGGCGCGGGCATTCGGCATGAAAATCGCGTACCATAACCGCCGCCGCTTAGCGCCGGAGATTGAGGATGGTGCCCGCTATATCGCTGACGCAGATGCGTTTCTGGCCGAGACCGATGTGTTGCTGCTTGCCAGCCCCCTCACACCGGATACTCATCATTTCCTGAACGACCAGCGCATTGCGATGATGCGCCCAACCGCTGTTGTCCTAAACGTTGGGCGCGGCGACATCATTGATGATAACGCACTGATCCCTGCGCTTCAGGATGGGCGGGTTTATGCAGCTGGGCTTGATGTCCTCGCGGGCGAGCCAGCTTTTGATTCCCGGTACTTGAACTTGCCCAACGTCTTCATGCTTCCCCATATTGGCAGTTCTACGGTGGAGACCCGTGTCGCGATGGCGGAAGCTTTGATCGCCGGGTTGAAGGATGTCTTCGCTGGCCGCACCCCGGAAAATGCTATTCCGTAACCTGCTTTCCCTCTGGTACAGCCCTCCGCTACATTATGGGTGCGCCAATCTTCTGAGGCCCCGTGAAATCAATGCCGACGACGCTTCCACCCATCGCCACTGGCCCATCTGCATGGACTCGCCCAGAAATGGAGCAGGATCAGTCCTGGATATTCCATTTCACGCCGACTGACTTAGTTGAATTGGAGCGCGCGACCGCGGATCTAGCGGCGCGTGGATTGGGGCCGCTTGAATTCGGGCAGGATGACTTTCCACTCCCATCGCTCGCGCCAAAGCTGAAGCGCCTGCTGGAAGACATCGAATATGGCCGCGGCTTCGTATTGCTGCGCGGCCTGGATGTGGCCAATTACGGACTAGACCACTTATCACTGCTGTATTGGGGCCTTGGCGCGCATCTTGGCCAAGTGATTTCTCAGAACAGCCAAGGTGACATGCTGGGCCGTGTTACGGACATGGAAAGCGGAAAATACGCTAAGGGCGGATATTATGAGGAAGGTGTGCGTGGCCATCGCACCAACGCATTCCTTGCACCGCATTCGGACTCAGCGGATGTGGTGGGTTTACTCTGCGTCCGTCCGGCCAAAGAAGGCGGGGAGAGTTGGATCGCATCGTCCATCAGTGTCTACAACTGCATTTTGGCAGAACGGCCAGACTTGCTGCCACCGCTGATGCAAGGTTTTCGCTATGACCTCGTCGGCAAAGGCCGTACGGCGGATGAACTGACGCAGAATCAGGTGCCGGTTTATAGCTGGTTCGAAGGCTTGCTCTCCTGCCGCTTCAATAAACAACAAATCGAACTGGGCGCCGGGAAACTCGGCATCACCCTAACGCCAGCGCAAATTGAAGCGATCACACTGGTCGAGGATATGGCACTGTCGGAAGACCTATTGCTGCCAATGGCGTTCGAGCCTGGCGACATCCAGCTTTTGAACAATCATACGACCCTGCACAGCCGGGGCGGATATGTGGACTGGGACATGCCAGAGGAGCGGCGGCTATTACTCCGTCTCTGGCTGAATATTCCAAATGGCAGGCCGCTGGCACCTGAATTTGCAGATCGCCTGAACACGGGCGGGCGCGGCGGCGTTACCAAGCGCTATTAAGGGCGACATCACACCATGAACCATCCCCAATTGTCGCTTGGCCGGATAGCGACGACGGTCTTATTGCCGTTCGGCTGTGGCTATTTTCTTTCATATCTTTTCCGGGCGGTGAATGCTGTTGTCGCGCCCGATCTAATCCGTGATGTCGGCCTCACCACAGAAGGCCTTGGGTTACTAACGGCTGCCTATCTGATCGCATTCGCTGCATTCCAGCCACCGCTTGGAATATTACTCGACAAATATGGCCCGCGCCGAGTGCAGGCGGCATTATTGTTGGTTGCGGCGGCTGGCGCGGCATTATTCGGGTTTGCGCAGAATGAGACCGTTCTGGTGTTGGCGCGCGGCATGATCGGTCTGGGTTTTGCCGGCGGATTGATGGCCAGCTTCAAAGCCGTTGCCATTTTTGCACCTGCGGGCCGTATTCCACTGCTGAATTCCTGGGTTATGGCGTTCGGCGGCGTTGGTGTGCTTGCGGCCTCATATCCGGCCTATGTTACGGCTGAAATCCTGGGCTGGCGCGGTCTGTTCTTCATGCTGGCGATCGTGACAGCGCTCGCAGCGTGCTTCATTTTCCTGGCCGTTCCGCGCCGGGGCGAGTCAGAAGAAGGGACGACACTTGGCCAAGCGCTTGGCGGTCTCGCACAGGTTTATAGCTCGTTCGAGTTCTGGCGAATTGCGCCCTACGTTGTTGTAACCGGCGGCGCGCACATTGCGTTGCAGACCCTGTGGGCAGCACCTTGGTTGGCTGATGTGGCTGGCCTTGATCGGGACGGCGTCGCAACAGTGCTGACCGGCATGGCGGTTGCTTTTCTGGCCGGAATATTGGGCGGGGGTGCCGCCGCAGATTTTGCGCGCCGGCAGGGCAAAGGCCCGCTGTTTGTGATGCATTTCGCGCTGGCTGCGTTTTTGGTCTGCCAATTCTTTATTGTCTTGGGCTATGTCGAGTGGACCTGGGCATTATGGCTGACATTCGCGTTGACGGGGCAACTCGGCGTCTTGGCGAACGCGCATCTGGCGGAACATTTCGGGCCAGCGCTCGCGGGACGCTCTAATACTGCGCTTAATCTAATGCTGTTTGCGATGGCGGCTGGTCTTCAGTTTGGCATCGGCTCAGCGTTGGAAAGCTGGCCAATGGAAGATGGTCAGCGCCCGGCAGAGGCATACGCGCTAATATTCGGGGCTGTCCTTGCCATGCAATGCGTCGCAGCGCTTTGGTATTGGGTCGCGACAGGTATGCGCAAGCTTCGCTGATGTAGCCAGACACGGCATCCTCTTAACGCTGCCTTAGCGACGGATCGCTTAAACTGAAGTCCACATTTATTGCGGGATATTCAGGCGATGCAGACTGTCAAACTGCAGGCTGGTGAGGTGCTCTACCGCGCTGGCGACATCAGCGACAAGGTGTATTTCATTGAGGCTGGTGAGGTTGAGGTCCGCCGGGTAATGGACCACCAGGAAGTCACGGTGGCGACGCTTGGCAAAGGCCAGATGCTTGGTGAAATGGGCGTTGTCCGAAATTGCGTCCGGTCGACGACGATTGTCGCTGCTACACCGCTGACGCTGGCGTCGATTGATACGAATGAATTCAAGGAAGCGTTCGGCGGTGAGAAGGGCGTTGGCCTAAAGCTTCTCCGCATGATTTGCGACCGGCTTTGCGCGACGACTGAAGCTGTCCATGTTGCGGGCGACCCAGCGCATTCCGGCTCTGTCGCAGGCATGCAATTGCTTGGCGCTTCGCCAGAACTACAATCGCTGCTGGGTGTGGGGGGCATTGTCATCCAAAGCCTGCCGTTTGTCGTCGGTTTGTCTGAAAGCACGTCGGTTGAGATCAAGCCAAACCGCTTGGGGCTGCCTATGGCAGCTGCTGGTCAGCTTGGCGAAGACCATTTCCAGATCGAAGCAGGACCAGATGGCGCGTTGATTGTTCGCGATCTTGAAAGCTGGCTGGGCAGTGTCGTCAATGGACGTCGCATTTCGACCTTCGAACGATTTGAGACTGGCGCCATTGCGAACCTTCATGCTGGCGACAATGAGATCATAGCGGGCGGGCAATGGTCGCCTATCCGTTTCACGCTTCGCCTGAGCAGCGCAATGGCGGGTGAGGCGGCGGCGTAATTTCTGGCATTTTGAAATCATCCACAGGATGACTGAGCGCCATTTAACCCGCTCTTAGGGATGGGCGGCGTCCTCTGATTTCACTGAGAGACACCCTGGCGGAGGCGGATTTGCGATGCAGACAATTCTGCTGAAGGAAGGCGATACCCTATACAGCGTTGGCGAAGCCATTGACTTCGTCTATTTCGTTGAATCTGGAGAGGTCGAGGTTCGTCGCGCAGATGAATCTGGTGGCGACCCTATTCCTGTCGCCGTACTGGGGCGTGGTGAGATCGTTGGCGAGATGGGCGTCATCAACGGCGTACCGCGTTCTACAACAACAGTAGCTGTAGAAAATTCGGTGCTGGCCGCACTAGATCGAAATACCTTCCTTAAGGCGTTTGGTGGTGAAGATGGCCTTGGCGTCAGTCTGCTTAAATTGATCTGTAAGCGCATGTGCGACATCAAATCAGTCGCGCACGGGAATATTCCGCCGGGCATTGTCGGTGGTCCAGATTTGCGGCAAGTCCGTATCCTTGGTGGATCGCCGCAGACAAAAGGCTTCATCGGGCCAAAAGGCCATGTCATTGATCAATTCCCGTTCACCATAGGCTTGGCGATGGGCCTTTCGACCGAACGAACACCTGGCCGATTAGGTCTGCCGCTCCGTGATGGAGCCGTCATCGCAGATAGGCATCTGCGCATTGATGTGGATGATGAAGGCCATGTGGTTGTCTTTGATCTTCAGGACCGGCTAGGCTCCATTGTGAACGGGGCTGAAATCAGCGTTTTCAACCGGGGCTCCATGGCAGGTGCGACCCGTTTGCATATTGGCGAGAATGAGATTGTTGCTGGCGGGGCGATATCCAAAGTCCGGTTCATCATTCGGATTAAACGAGCAATGCTGGTCGTGAACGCCGCCTAACACCGCTAAATCATGTCCTGGGGCCTTGTCGTAGCGGCTTGCTGATCATATTGATCAGGGCATGACAAAACCAGTGCACATCATCGGCGGCGGACTGGCTGGAACGGAAGCGGCGTGGCAATTGGCACGAGCGGGCGTTCCGGCGATCATCCATGAAATGCGGCCCCATAAAACATCCCCGGCGCATCAAACGGAAGGGTTGGCAGAGCTTGTGTGCTCGAACTCTTTCCGGTCTGACGATTCGGAACACAACGCCGTCGGTTTACTGCACTGGGAGATGCGGGCTGCAAACTCGCTAATGATGCAGGCGGCTGAGGAAGCCAAGGTGCCTGCAGGCGATGCGCTCGCGGTGGACCGGGATGTATTCTCAGCCGCGATCACCAAAGCGCTTGAAGATGAGCCATTGGTGGGGATCCGCCGGGAGGAAGTGTCCGGCCTGCCGCCTGAAGATTGGGGCCAAACGATTATCGCGACCGGCCCATTGACCAGTACGCCGTTGGCGGAAGCGATCCAGGCGGAAACAGGCGCGGATGCGCTGGCGTTCTTTGATGCGATTGCGCCGATTGTCTACCTCGACAGCATCAATATGGACATTGCGTGGCGCCAATCCCGCTACGACAAGAAAGGCCCAGGCGGTGACGGTGCCGACTACATCAACTGCCCGATGGATAAGGAGCAGTATGAGGCGTTCATCCATGCATTGGTGACTGGCGATAAGACTGAATTCCAGGATTGGGAGAAAGACACGCCGTATTTCGAAGGCTGCCTTCCCATTGAGGTAATGGCGGAGCGCGGGCCAGAAACTTTGCGTTTTGGTCCAATGAAACCGGTTGGCCTCACCAACCCAGCGACAGGTAAGCGCGCCTATGCAGTGGTGCAGCTTCGTCAAGATAATCTGCAGGGCACGATCTATAATATCGTCGGCTTCCAGACCAAGTTGCGGCATGGCGCACA
Source organism: Alphaproteobacteria bacterium (assembly GCA_040263875.1). Classification (GTDB taxonomy): domain Bacteria; phylum Pseudomonadota; class Alphaproteobacteria; order Bin95; family Bin95; genus VMCJ01. The sequence continues at coordinate 46,133 of JBDQJI010000001.1, read as the reverse complement.
GGCGAATGTCTTCCGCATGATCCCAGGTTTGGAGAGAGCGGAGTTTGCGCGTCTTGGCGGCATTCACCGGAATACCTTTATCGAAAGCCCCAAGCTGTTGGATGGTGAGCTTCGTCTGAAAAGCAGCCCACATATCCGTTTTGCTGGCCAGATCGCTGGTGTTGAGGGCTATGTGGAGAGCGCAGGTCTTGGCATGCTTGCTGGCCGGTTTGCGGCGGCTGAGGCACTTGGTCAAACACTGCCAGCGCCAGCCGATACGACGGCGCTCGGGTGCATGCTGGCCCATGTCACTGGCGGCCACATGACTGGGGAGGGCGCTTCCAAGCTCGCCTATCAGCCTATGAATGTGAACTTCGGCCTACTGCCGCCGCTGACGGAGGCGGCGCCCCGCGGCCGCAAAGGCCGTGTTGAACGGCGGCGGCTTATGACAGAGCGCGCGAAGGCTGAAATTCAATCCTGGCTAGCAGGTGGCACCGTCGCTGCCGCAGAATGACACTAACGGAGAAAATCTGATGACTTGGCGTGTATATCTTTCTGGCGAAATCCACACTGACTGGCGGAATGAAATTACGTCTGCAGTGGCTGCAAAAGGGCTGGATGTTTCCTTCGCTGCTCCGGTAACGGATCACGATGCTTCGGACGATTGTGGCGTGGCCATAATGGGTGCGGAATCTGATAAATTTTGGCATGACCACAAGGGTGCCAAGCTGAACGCAATCCGTACCCGTCGCCAGATTGAGCAGGCAGATATCGTGATCGTGCGCTTCGGCGATAAGTATAAACAGTGGAATGCAGCGTTCGACGCTGGCATAGCGGCAGCACTTGGCAAGTCGCTGATCGTGATGCACGGCCCCGACCACGCCCATGCCCTTAAAGAGGTGGATGGTGCAGCGTTGGCCGTAATTGAGCAGCCAAGCCAGGCAGTTGAAATCCTGACATACGTTATTGAAGGCACGCTGCCCTGACGCAAGCATCGACCGGGGGCGCTAGGGCTGCTGCCGGGCTGGCCGTAGTCGGCCTCGGTGTCGCTGTCGGCCCACTTGATACGGCAGTCAATATTGCGTTCCCGGCGATTGTAGGCTCGTTTGGCCTGCCGCTTGAGATGATCCAATGGATCATCATCTGCTATGTCCTGACCTATTCCAGCTTGATGCTGGTTGCCGGAAAGCTGGGTGACCGTTACGGGCGGCGGCGTATCTTTAAAATCGGCCTGACGGTCAGTTGCATCGGCCTCGCGGCCTGTTCACTGGCACCGAGTTTCGAGTTGCTGCTGCCGGCACGTGTGGCGCAAGGGCTTGGCACGGCGCTCGCCATCGCCTGCGGTCCAGCACTTGCGACATCTCTCTATCCAGAATCAGAGCGGCCCAGAATTATCGGCTATTACGCAGCGATGTTTGCCGCTGCGGGTGCTGTCGGGCCTGTTGTGGGCGGCGTGCTGACCGATGTCTTTGGTTGGCAGGGGGTGTTTTGGTTCCGCATTCCATTGGCAGGCCTGGTGCTGGCGCTCTCATGGCTATTGCCCCAGGACAAGCCGCAAACTTCCAAAGGTAAGCCGTTTGACATTCTGGGTGCTCTCTTGCTTGTGATTGCGCTGATTTCCTTGGCCGCAACGCTCAGCCTTGTTCGACGGGGGGAAGGTGCAGCGGCGCTTCTCATCGCTTTGCTGGGTATTGCTGCAGCCGCTGGATTTATTCGGACGGAACGCCGCGCGCCTGATCCTGTTCTTAGGCTTGATGCATTCCGTAGCCCCCGGTTTGCACTGTTGAATGCTCTAAATATCGTCGTTTCAAGCGCATCCTTTACGCCGCTGCTTTTCACGCCATTCTTCCTCACGCGCTATGCCGGGTTTGATTCCGCTACAGGCGGTTTAGCACTGGCGAGCGGTGCCGTGGGCACCACCATTGCGGCGGCGATGGCGGGGCGGATGTTGAAGACCATGTCCAGCCAAAGCGTCGCTGCATTGGGTGCCGCCACGGCCGCTGCCGGATTGGTCCTGATTGGTCAGGTGGACGGTGGCAGTTCTTTGGCCGAAGTCATCGCGACATTGGCGTTGGCGGGTATAGGCCTCGGGTTTTTCCAAACTGCATATTTGGATGGCGTGACGGCTGGATTGCCAGAATCGGAACGCGGCGTTGCAGGCGGCCTCGCTATGGCAACGCGGACCATCGGCGTTGTCGCCGCCGCATCCATGCTGACGCTTCTGTTTGGCGAGACAGAATCAACTGCGCTCGCTGCAGGTGCGGGGCCAGAGCAAGCCTTTAGCCACGCTTATGCATTGGCGTTTGCGATGGCCGCGACGGCGGCGGCGGCAGGCGCTATCCTTGCTTGGACAATGCGCCGCTCCACGTAAGGGACTGATTCGGAATGCACCAAGAAACTCCATTTATGACTCAAGAAGCGGATCGCGCATTTGCAGTGCTGAAGTCCGGCGGTGTCGCGATCATGCCGATGGACGTTGGGTATTCTGCCATAGGCGGTTCGTACGCCGCCCTCCGCCGCATTTTTGATGCCAAACGCCGACAGCCAACAAAGTTCAACGCCATGATTGGCGATAACGAACTCGCACGCGACCTTTACGTACTCCCCGATGAAGGCTGGGCTGCGTTTGATGCGATAACCGTTGATGACGACCTGCCGCTTGGTGTGATCGGCCCATGTCGGATGGATCATCCAATCCTCGCAGCGATGGAACCAGAAGCGCTGAGCATGAGCACAAAGGACGGCACGCTCTGTATGCTTACCAATGCTGGTCCGTTCCATGCCGCTATTTCCCGTCGTAGCCGGGAAGCGGGGCACGCTCTATTTGGCTCTTCCGCTAATGTCAGTCTCGCTGGAACAAAGTTTCAGGCCGTTGATATTGAGCCAGAGATCAGGGATGTCGCCGATATTGTGATCGACCACGGTTTGCGGAAATGCTGGCCTTACCGCGCGTCCTCAACGCTTCTGGATCTTTCGACATTTGAAGTCGTGCGCCACGGGTCTAGTTTTGAATTGATTCAGGACACGATGCAGCGCCGCTTTGGCGTGACGCTGCCTGATGCCCCGCAACCGCTTCGTATTCAGGACTGATGATCATGGATGAACCGCAACGCTTCGACCTGGTGATTACCGGCGGCGATGTTATCGACGGAACCGGCGGCGACCGCGTTCGCGCAGATGTTGGAATTACTGGCGATAGGATTGCTGCCATCGGCGATCTCTCTGAAGCCCAAGCCGATGAGCGGATTGACGCTTCCGGTAAAGCCGTGACGCCAGGATTCGTCGATGTGCATACCCATGATGATCGCCTACTATTCGTTGATCCGGCTATGCGCCCGAAGACGAGCCAGGGTGTCACGACAGTCGTGGTTGGCAATTGTGGTGTTAGCCTGGCCCCATTTGCCGCTGCCGGTCGACCAAAGCCGCCGCTTGATCTGATATTCGGCTTAGACCCGGTGCGCTTCCCGACATTCGCCGCCTTTATTGATCAGGTCGATAAGCAGCCGGCCGCCGCCAATGCGATTTTCCTGGTCGGACATCAAACGTTGCGCATCACCGAGGTTTCAGATCTGGGCCGCACAGCAACAGACGCTGAAATCGATGCCATGCGCGCAGGCGTCGCTGAGGCGATGGAAGCGGGGGCTGCTGGATTCTCGACAGGCCTTTTCTATCCACCTGCACGGGCGGCTTCGACCGATGAAGTGGCGCGGGTTGCGGAAGTCGCGGGCGTAGCTGGCGGTATTTATGCGACGCACCTTCGCAATGAAGGTCCAGACCTTCTGAAATCCGTTGAAGAGGCCCTGGAGATCGGGCGGCGTGGCGATATGCCGATTCTGCTATCGCATCACAAAGCCTCTGGCGTGGAAAATCATGGCATGGTCCGCCAATCGCTACCCATGATCCGGGAAGCGCGAAAGACACAGAAAGTGGCCTTGGACGTCTATCCATATATAGCCAGTTCCACTGTCCTACTCAAAGAACGTGTAGCCGATTCATCCAAAGTGCTGATTACGTGGTCTGAGCCAATGCCGGAAGCAGCAGGCAGGGATCTGGCTGAGATGGCGATGGAATATCAGATCAAGCCGGAGGAGATGGTGGATCGTCTGCTTCCTGCAGGCGCGATTTATTTCTCCATGGCGGAAGATGACGTGCGTGACGTACTGGCATTTGAAGACGCCATGATCGGCTCCGACGGCATTCCCCATGACGAGCGCCCGCACCCACGGCTTTGGGGAACATTCCCGCGTGTGCTGGGGCATTACAGCCGCGACATTGGCTTGATGCCGCTAGAGGAAGCCGTTCGGCGCATGACAGGCGTGCCGGCAGATGTATTCGGGCTGAAGGATCGAGGATATTTGCGTGAAGGTGCCTTCGCCGATCTCGTTATTTTTGATCCAAAAACCGTGATCGACCGCGCAAACTTCGACACACCGATGGAGCCTGCGGGCGGCGTTGATGCTGTTATGACCAATGGCGCGCTTGTTTGGCGCTCAGGCGCTGCAACGGGTGCAAAGCCAGGTCGCGCGCTTCGGCGTGGAGTTGATTTGGCACCGAAAGGCTAACAGCAGACATGCGTTGGTTCATGTTCATTCTGGCGCTCGCAGCTGCCTCGCCTGCCAATGCAGCAGGTGAGCGGGATGAGGCGGAGCAGCAGCGTAAGGACGTGAATCGCACGATTGACCTCCGTACCGGTCAGCAAGCGGTCGTTAAGTCCCGAGCTGCCCGGCTAGAGCAGGACTTAAATCGTCTGCGGGAAGATCTTCGCAAAGCCAGCAATGCCATGCGCGCCCGAACACGTGAAGCGGCTGCTGCTGAAGATGCCGCCGCTGACGCGGCTGATGCCGCAGAAGCCGCTGAAGCAGAGATTGATCTCCGCCGTCAGGAACTCGCCGCATTGGTTGGTGCCATGGCTCGCTTGTCGCTTCGTCCGCCGGAAGCTTTGGCTGCATTGCAAGACGGTCCAGCTGAAGCCGCACGCGCCAGCTTGGCATTCAAGGCTTTGCTGCCGGAAGTCGAGCGCCGGATTGAAGCAGCGCGGCAGGCGTTGGAAGCTGTTGCACGATTGCGCCAGCAGCATCTTGAACGGCGGGAGAGCGCAAGCCTTGCGGCCAGGGCGCTCGCTGATGAACGGCAGGCGCTGCACAAAACCGTTCAGGAAAAGCGGCGCTTGATCCGTCAGAATGAGACACAAGAAGAAAACCTGGGCCGCGAGGTGACAAAACTGGCTGGCCAAGCGCGGTCACTGGATAGTTTTATTTCTGCCTTGGCGGCGCGGGAGGCTGCGGTCGCCTCTGCGCGTCGGGCGATAGCCGCCAGACAGGCTGCGGAAACCCGGCGATATCGCGAAGAGCTGAAACGTGATCGGGCAGAACGGGCTCGGCGGCAGGCTCTTGCCCGGAGACCGCAACCAACGCCGGAACCATCCAACCGGCGGGCGGCGATCCCAGCGCCAGAAGCGCCGGCAACCCAACGGGCAGGGCGTGAACCGCCTGTTGCCGCGCTGACTGGACCACCGCTTACTTTGACTGGGCTTGCTGGCAAAAAGAACGATCTAGCCCCTCCCGTTGCCGGGCAAATCGTTGCCCGATTTGGGCAGGGCGAAGGGGTGATGTCCCGTGGGTTGGTCTATGCAGCCGTCGCGGGGGCAGATGTGTTTGCGCCATTTGACGGCAAAATCGCCTATGCCGGACCCTTTCGAGGCTATGGCAAGGTGGCGTTAATTGACCATGGGCGAGGGTATCACACGCTTTTGACCGGGCTCGATCGAATTGACGTTACCGTTGGCGATTGGGTGCTTGGCGGGGAGCCGTTGGGTGCTCTCGGCCAAGGTGTTGGTAGGAAAGCAGGTCGTAGGGGTTCCGGGGCCGGGGCGCCTAAGCTATATGTGGAACTAAGAAAAAACGGCGAGCCGGTCGATCCAGGACCATGGTTTGTTCGCCGAACATGAGGACGCCACCGCGCCATGGGTAAAATCTCTCTCGCTGCCGCCATTCTCGCACTCGGTTTGGCTGGCTCTGCGCCCGCCTTGGCGCAAGACGCCGCCAAGAAGGAAACCAGCGCTGACACCTACAAGCAGCTGGAGCTATTTGGCACGGTGCTTGAACGCATCCGTGCAGATTATGTGGAGGAGGTCAGCGACGAAGAGCTGATCAAAGCTGCCATCAACGGCATGCTGACATCACTCGATCCCCATTCGTCATATCTCGACGAGAAGGGCCGGGAGCGCCTGGACGTTGATACCAAAGGCGAATTCGGTGGCCTGGGCATCGAAGTCACCATGGAAGGCGGCTACGTCAAAGTCGTATCACCGATTGACGATACGCCAGCCGCTAAAGCAGGAATACAGCCCAATGATTTGATTGTGGCGCTAGATGGCAAGCCTGTTCGCGGCATGTCGCTGGCGAAAGCTGTTGAGCATATGCGCGGCAAAGTCGGCGAAAAGATCGTGCTGACGATCCGCCGGGGCGATCAAGCGCCGTTTGATGTGGATGTGGTTCGCGATGTGATTAAAGTCAGTCCAGTTCGCTCGCGGGCAGAAGGTAATATCGGCTACGTGCGCATCACCAGTTTTAGTCGCCAGACAGAACCAAACGTGGCGAAAGCCATCGATAAGCTGAAAGGCGAGCTTGGCGATAAGCTTGAGGGCTTCATTATTGACCTGCGCAATAACCCAGGCGGTCTGCTGGATCAGGCTATTGCGGTGACAGATGCGTTCTTGGACAAGGGCGAAATCGTCTCGACTCGCGGTCGGGATAAGAAGAAAGCCCAACGCCATAACGCCAACCCAGGTGATCTAACGGGCGGTTTGCCGATTGTCGTGCTCATTAACGGCGGCTCTGCTTCTGCTTCTGAAATTGTCGCAGGCGCGCTGCAAGATCATGGTCGGGCGATCTTGGTTGGCCAGAAAACCTTCGGCAAAGGCTCCGTTCAGACGGTCCAGCGCATTCCTGGCCATGGTGCCGTGCGTCTGACCATCGCGCGTTACTACACGCCGTCTGGTGGATCGATCCAGGCAACAGGCATTGAGCCAGATATCGCCGTGAAGCCTGCTAAGATTGAGGAAATCGACGTGACAGGCCGTCGTCGTGAAGCCGATCTTAGTGGCGCGCTGCAGAACGAAGACCCCGACGAGGACAAAGACGAAGACGTGAAACCTGACCCGAAAGCGGAGCGTGCGGCTGCTGAAGCTGCTGCAGCGCAGAAGGACTATCAGCTCATCCGCGCCATTGATGTGCTGCGGGGCATTGCGATCTACCGTCAATCAACGACAGAGCAGAAGTAGCAAGCGCTTGGAATGCGGACCGCTCCGCCGTAAAAGAGAGCGCGCATGTTTGATCGACCGGCAAAAGGAGAGGCGCATTGCATAACCGCGCCTTGACGCTTCCCTGGGTTTGCGTGCTGCTGTTATTCGGCGGCGTTATCCTCTGGGCTGAACTTAGCTATGATGGTTTATCTGGCGGCACTGCTGATCCAGGGACAGCTGCTACAGGGACGGTAATTGAACCCGATGCTAACGCCACCGGATCTGATCGCGGCGCTGCGATCGTTGGGGCCGAAACAAAGGGCACAGGGCCGGCCGGACAGGCTGAAGCTTTAATCCAAGCACCTGCGAAACCACCAGCCACATCATCTGCACGCACTGCTCAACCGACACCTACGCCGACACCTGCCACCCGCCCAGCTCCGCCACGCGTTGCGTTTGCAGCGGCGAAGCCAGTGGATGATGGCCGACCCCGGATTGCCATTGTTATGGGCCAGATCGGCATCGGTAATGCTCGGTCCCGTCACGCGATTGAGCGCTTGCCGCCGCAGGTTACATTCGCCATCGCAGCCTATTCCGATAGTGCTGCTGCATGGATTAGGGACGCGCGGGCCAATGGCCACGAGACGCTGTTGGCGATCCCGATGGAACCGATTGACTATCCCCGCCACGACCCCGGCCCAAAACCGCTGCTCATCGATCTGGATGATCTGGAAAATCTCTCGCGGCTTGAAAAAGCGCTTTCGGGGCTCAGCGGTTATGTTGGCTTGCTATCCCATATGGGCTCTCGGTTATTAGCGAACCCACACAGGTTGCGCCCTATCCTGGCGGCGACGGCGGACAAGGGTTTGATTTTCCTCGATAGCCGGTCCGGTCCCGATAGTGCGGTCTCAGCTCTCGCGCCAACGGTAGATCTGCATGTGGCACTGAATGACCGTTTCATTGACGACGTGCCTTCCCGTGATGCGATTGATAAGCGGCTGGGTGAGTTGGAAGCGATTGCTGAGCGCCGTGGATTCGCCGTTGGCTTAGCGACACCCTATCCCGTCAGCATCGAACGTCTGCGCGCCTGGGCGGCAAGCTTGGACGAGCGCGGCTTCGTTTTGACTCCGTTGACCGGGGGCGCCCGGCGGCTAGACCCATGATTGGATCCATTGCATGAATGCCGCCTCTACCGATACTGACCTGCCGCCTGATGTGCAGCGGGGATACCGGCCGTGCGTTGGCTTGATGGTCGTGGCCCCAGGGCGCGGCGTATTCATTGGCGAGCGCGTCGGCGTTCCAAATGGCTGGCAGATGCCGCAAGGCGGGATCGACCCTGGCGAAGCGCCTGTTGAAGCGGCCATGCGTGAGCTTGAGGAAGAAACTGGGTTGGAGGATGCAATCATTGTGCGCACGCACCCGGAATGGCTGAATTATGACTTGCCGTCCTGGGCGCTCGGTCGTCGCACGCGCTGGATCGGCCAGACGCAGAAATGGTATCTGCTGCGTTATGAGGGCCCGGATAGCGCCATTGATCTGGCGCGCCATCAGGTGGAATTCGATAGCTGGCGCTGGGGCCAGGTTGATGAAGTGCTTGGCCTGATTGTTGATTTCAAGCGCGAGGTCTACCGCCGCATGCTTGACAATTTTGCAAGCCCGGCCAAGGCGATTATTGAGGGACGTTCGATCGATGGCTGAAGCCACCCCGCTGCCGCTTGCAGGCGTGCGTGTTCTAGAATTCTGCCAAACAATCATGGGGCCAACCGCTGGCATGCTCATGGCAGACCTTGGCGCCGACGTAATCAAAATCGAACCGGCACCTGATGGCGATAAGACACGCCGGCTACCTGGTTTTGCAGCCGGGTTTTTTGCAGGCTTTAACCGTAACAAGCGGTCCGTGGCGCTAAATCTGAAATCCTCCGAAGGGCAGGCGGCAGCGCATAAGCTGGTCGAGACAGCGGATGTTGTGATCGAAAACTATGCGCCGGGTACAATGGCAAAGCTTGGGTGCGATTACGAAACACTGAAGGCTGTGAACCCGCAGATGGTATTCTGCGCCCTGAAGGGGTTCTTGTCTGGCCCGTATGAACATCGTTTGGCACTGGACGAAGTGGTGCAGTTCATGGCGGGTATGGCTTACATGACGGGTCCGCCTGGCCGTCCGCTGCGGGCGGGGGCCAGTATCATCGACATTATGGGCGGCACCTATGCAGTTATTGGCATCATGTGCGCACTCAAAGAGCGGGAGACAACGGGCGAGGGGCAGCACGTACAAAGCGCCTTGTTTGAATCGACGGCCTTCTTAATGACCCAGCATCTTGCCGGTGAAGCAATCACTGGCACCGAGACGCCGCCGATGCCTGCCCGCGTAGGTGCCTGGGCCGTATATGAGCCGTTCGAAACCAAAGATGGACGGCATGTCTTTCTTGGCCTCACCAGCGACAATCATTGGAACCGGTTTCGGGATAAGTTTGGCCTAGATCACTTGAAGGATGATCCAAATTACGCCTCTAACGAAGCGCGGGTCGCGATGCGCCCGGTCACCTTGCCGATGATTGCCGCGATCATAAAACAGTATGATCATGATGAGATGTTGACGCTTCTGGAAGCTATCGAGGTGCCGTTTTCACCCGTCGCCAAACCATCGGACCTTTTTGATGACCCGCAGCTGAACGCTGGCGATCGCATGCTGAATGTCCGAATGCCCACGGGCACCATGACCAAGCTACCGCGCCTGCCGATTGAAGTTGGAAACCATGATTTCGGCCTCCGCCGCCAACCGCCTGAGCCTGGGCAACATACAGCGGAAGCGCTTATGGAAGCCGGAATTACTGCTGAAGAACTCGCCAGTCTGGTCGAGAGCGGCGCTGTGAAATTGGGATCAGTCTGACGTGTCGAACAGCCATATTCATCCCGACGGCCCCGTCGCTGCGCTGAAGGCCATGGTCGCGAGCGGCGAAATGCGCCCCGATCCGATGCAGCTAAAAGCGGCGGAACGGCTGGAGGCGCTAACCGATCGCCTTAAAGGGTATAAGCCGCAATCGAAGCAGAAGAAGTCCAGCGGGTTTCTAGCCCGCCTTGGTTTGAACGGTGGTTCTGGCGACGTCCAGGCAACACCAAAAGGCCTTTACGTCTATGGCCCTGTCGGACGCGGCAAGTCGATGTTGATGGACCTTGTATTCGATCATGCCGATGTCGCCCGCAAGCGCCGGGTTCATTTCCATGCATTCATGCAGGACGTGCAGAAACTGGCCCATGCCCGGCGGCAATCTGGCAAAGATGGGGACCCGATTCCTGCGATTGCCAAGGAAGTCGCTGATACTGCCTGGCTGCTGGCGTTTGACGAGTTTCAGGTCGACAACATCGCTGATGCAATGACCCTAGGCCGCCTGTTTGAGGGTCTTTTTGACCAAGGCGTTGTCGTTGTCGCAACCTCAAATGCAGCCCCGACAGAGCTGTATAAAGATGGATTGCAGCGGGATCGTTTCCTGCCATTCCTGGATATCTTCGCTGAACATGTTGAGGTGATGGAACTAGATGGCGGTGCCGATTACCGGTTGGATCGCTTGAAAGGCCAATCCGTTTATCACGTGCCGCCCGGGCCAGAGTCAGAAGCAGCACTTGCCAAAGCTTTCGCTGATCTGACTGACGATGCCCCGCCAGAACCGCTAGAAATAACGGTGCGCGGCCGGAAGATAGAAGCACCTAAGGCCGCCCGCGGCGTCGCTTGGTTCACGTTCGAGGAGCTTTGCAAGCGCCCTTATGGTCCGGCGGACTATCTCGCGATGACTGAGGTATTTCACACGCTTATCATTTCTGGCATCCCAGTGATGAAGCCCGATGACCGGAATGAAGCGCGTCGTCTCGTGACCTGCATTGACGCCTGCTATGAGCATAAAGTGAATGTGATCTGCTCAGCGGAAGCCAAGCCAGACGACCTCTATGTTAAAGGCATAGGCGAGTTTGAATTCCGTCGCTGCGCCTCACGGCTGATAGAAATGCAGGCAGAAGACTACATGCGCATTCCGCACGTGCATGGCGTGATCTGATTAATCGCAAAATAATCTAGGAAATCGGCGTTTTCCTTGCGACTCGTTAGGAATGAGAGTAGTAAGCCAACGCACATGTCTCGGGGGGCTGTGGCTCTCTTTTCCCTAAAGCTACACGGAGCATTTTCACCATGGCACGCAACAAGATCGCGCTTGTGGGCGCTGGCAATATCGGCGGCACACTAGCCCATCTCATTGGTTTGAAAGAACTGGGTGACGTTATCCTGTTCGATATCGTTGAAGGCGTGCCTCAGGGCAAAGCGCTGGATCTGGCGCAATCCTCACCCGTTGAAGGCTTTGATTGCGCCATGAAGGGCGCTAACGACTATGCCGATATCGCTGGTGCAGATGTCGTGATCGTCACTGCTGGCGTCGCGCGTAAGCCCGGCATGAGCCGCGATGACCTGGTTGGCATCAACACGAAAGTTATGGGTTCCGTTGGCGCTGGTCTGAAGGCCCACTGCCCAGACGCTTTCGTCATCTGCATCACCAACCCGCTAGATGCGATGGTTGCCATGCTGCAGGAAGCTTCCGGCATGCCGACTAATAAGGTCGTGGGCATGGCTGGCGTTCTAGATAGCGCGCGCTTCCGTCTGTTCCTGGCTGAAGAATTTGACGTGTCTGTTGAAGACGTGACGGCATTCGTGCTTGGCGGCCATGGTGACACCATGGTGCCGTCCACGCGCTATTCCACAGTCGCCGGCATTCCCGTACCTGACCTCATCAAGATGGGCTGGTCCACGCAGGAAAAGATCGATCAGATCGTACAGCGTACCCGTGATGGCGGCGCTGAAATCGTCGGCCTGCTTGGAACGGGCTCAGCTTTCTATGCGCCTGCATCCTCTGCTGTTCAGATGGCGGAAAGCTATTTGAAGGATAAGCGTCGGGTGCTGCCTTGCGCCGCCTACCTCAACGGCGAATATGGCTGTGATGGTCTTTATGTCGGCGTTCCAGTCGTACTTGGCCAGAAAGGCGTTGAGCGAATTGTTGAAATCGAACTGGATGCTGAAGAGAAGGCCAACTTCGACAAGTCTGTCGCAGCGGTCAAAGAACTAGTCAGCGTCTCTAAGAAAATGCGGGATGCCGGCTGAGCCTGACATTTTTTCAATCAACCCACATAAGGGGGCGATATGAACGTTCATGAGCATCAGGCTAAAGGCCTGCTTGCCAAATACGGCGTGTCTGTACCTAAAGGCCATCCGGCCTTTACGGTCGACGAAGCCGTTAAAGGCGCGGAAGACCTTGGCGGTCCGGTCTATGTCGTAAAGGCGCAGATCCATGCTGGGGGTCGCGGCAAAGGCGGCGGCGTTAAGGTCGTTAAGTCTGTGGCGGATGTGAAAGCGGAAGCTGAGCGTATGCTCGGCATGACGCTGATCACGCACCAGACAGGGCCTGAGGGCAAAGAAGTCGGTCGGCTTTATGTCGAAGACGGCTGTGATATCGCGCGTGAACTGTATCTCTCCATGTTGGTGGATCGCGGCGTTGGCCGTGTCACCGTCATGGCGTCCACGGAAGGTGGCATGGATATTGAGGAAGTGGCTGAGGCCACGCCTGAGAAAATCCACACCGTCGTTCTGGACCCCCTGGTAGGCATGTCTGGGTTCCAAGCGCGCCGCATCGCCTTTGCGCTCGGCATGGAAGGCAAGCAGGTCGGTTCCGCCGTCAAGCTGCTGCAGAGCCTCTATCAAGCTTTCAATGAGCTTGACGCCAGCATGATCGAAATCAATCCGCTGGTGGTCACGGGCGCAGGCGATGTCATGGCACTCGACGCCAAGATGAACTTTGATGACAACGCGTTGTTCCGGCATCCGGATATTGAAGCGCTGCGCGACGTCACCGAAGAAAATCCCGTGGAGCGCGAAGCCGAAGAGGCTGAGTTGAACTACGTGGCGCTTGATGGCGAAATCGGCTGCATGGTGAATGGCGCTGGCCTCGCCATGGCGACCATGGACATCATCAAGTTGAACGGCGCTGAGCCTGCAAACTTCCTAGATGTCGGCGGCGGGGCGGACAAAGACCGCGTCATCAAGGCGTTCAAGATCATCCTGTCTGATCCGTCTGTAAAAGCCATTCTGGTCAACATCTTCGGCGGCATCATGCGCTGCGATATTATCGCAGAAGGCGTTGTTGCAGCGGCTAAAGAAGTTGGCTTGAGCGTTCCCCTCGTCGTTCGCCTGGAAGGCACTAATGTCGAGAAGGGCAAGGAAATCATGGCGAATTCGGGCATCGATATTGTGTCCGCCGATAATCTTGGCGATGCGGCTGAGAAAGTCGTCAAAGCGATGCGGGAGGCAGCCTAATGGCGGTCCTAGTCAACAAAGCGACCCGGGTGATCTGCCAGGGCTTCACCGGCAGCCAGGGCACGTTCCATTCCGGCACCGCCATTGAATACGGCACGAACATGGTCGGCGGCGTTGCTCCCGGCAAAGGTGGCCAAACGCATTTGGGCCTGCCAGTGTTCAACACCGTTCAGGAAGCGCAGGACACGGCAGGTGTCGACGCCAGCGTGATCTACGTGCCACCGCCCTTCGCGGCAGACGCAATCCTGGAAGCGATTGATGCCGAAGTGCCGCTGGTGATCTGCATCACCGAAGGCATTCCAGTTGTGGATATGGTCAAGGTGAAGCGGGCGCTTGAAGGTTCCAAGAGCCGCCTGATCGGGCCAAATTGCCCGGGCGTTATCACGCCGGATGAATGCAAAATCGGCATTATGCCCGGTCACATTCACAAGCGTGGTATCATTGGCGTTGTGTCCCGCTCTGGCACGCTGACTTATGAAGCTGTGGCGCAGACAACCGCAGCCGGTCTTGGCCAAACGACTTGCATTGGTATTGGCGGTGATCCGGTCAACGGGACCAACTTCATTGATTGCCTGGAGCTTTTCCTAGCCGATGATGAAACCCAAGGCATCATCATGATTGGTGAAATCGGTGGGTCGGCGGAAGAGGAAGCGGCGGAGTTCTATCGCCAGTCCAAATCTTCCAAACCAATGGTTGGCTTTATCGCAGGTGCTACAGCACCACCCGGCAAGCGCATGGGCCATGCAGGCGCCATCATCGCTGGCGGTAAGGGGACTGCGGAAGCAAAGTTCGAGGCTTTCCGCCAGTCCGGCATCTCCGTGAGCGAAAGCCCAGCGGGTCTTGGCAAAACTATTTTGAAAGCAATGGGTCGTTAACCATATTGGTTGAAGGCTCCATGCCACACACTTCAGGCACAACGGTAAGAGGGGGCGCATAAGGCCTCATTCGGCTGCGCCCAAAAAATTAGATGGCAAGCGACGTAAGCGGCATGACCATCGATCGGCTAACGGCTGATCGCACCAGTTACCTGTATGGGCCTAACGGGGCCTATATCGCTGACTTGTACGATCAATATTTGGCTGATCCCAGTAGTGTGGACGACAGCTGGGCGACGCTGTTCGCTGATCTGCGCGGCGATGCCGATGCGATCCTGGAAGAAGTCGATGGCCCTGGCTGGGGCATTGAGGCGAAGCAGGCCAGAGCAAACGGCAAAGCGAATGGCAATGGTGCAGCCAAAACAAACGGTGCTGCAGGCGCCGGCATTGATGGCGCGTCCGTCCGTGCCGCCACTCTGGATTCCATTCGTGCGTTGATGCTGATCCGCGCTTACAGAATTCGCGGGCATCTCTATGCAGAGCTGGACCCGCTCGGCTTGCACGAGATCGAGTACCACCCTGAGCTCGACTATAAGACATACGGTTTTGATGAAAGCGATCTCGATCGCGAGATTTTCATCGACAATGTATTGGGCATGGGAACGGCAACGCTTCGCACGATCATGGACGCCGTACAGGCGACCTATTGCGATAAAATCGGCGTCGAGTTCATGCATATCCAGGACCCGGACCAAAAGTCCTGGATACAGCGCCGCATTGAAGAACCACGCAATCACACAGACTTCACGGACCGCGGCAAGCTCGCGATTCTTGAACGCATAACGGCCTCTGAAACGTTTGAGCAGTTTCTTGACCGGCGCTTCGTTGGTGCCAAGCGGTTTGGCTTGGAGGGCGGTGAGGCATTGGTTCCGTTGCTTGAGCAGATTATCAAGCGTGGCAGCCAGCTAGGCCTTGAAGAACTCGTTATGGGCATGGCGCATCGCGGTCGCTTGAACCTGCTTGCAAACGTGTTCGATAAGCCGTTCCGGAACATCTTCTCTGAATTCCAGGGCACACCTGCGAACCCTGAAGATGTTCAGGGTTCCGGCGATGTGAAATACCATCTCGGCACCTCCTCTGACCGCGAGTTTGACGGCAAGACCGTCCATCTCTCGCTAACGCCGAACCCATCGCATTTGGAAGTCGTAAATCCGGTCGTGATCGGGCGGGTCCGTGCGAAACAGCGTCAACGTAAGGATAAAGAACGCAACCGCGTTATGGGCATCCTGCTCCATGGCGATGCGGCGTTCATTGGCCAGGGCCTTGTTGCTGAAACGTTTGAGCTGTCAGAGCTGAAAGGCTACCAGACGGGCGGCACAATCCATGTCGTGATCAACAACCAGATTGGCTTCACGACCTCGCCGACTGATGCGCGTTCAGGCCCGTATTGCTCTGAAATGGCGAAAATTATTCAGGCACCGGTGTTCCACGTGAATGGCGATGACCCTGAAGCCGTGGTGCATGTGGCGCGACTGGCGACGGAATTCCGCTATCACTTCAAGCAAGACATCGTCATCGATATGTATTGCTACCGCCGCCAGGGTCATAACGAAGGCGATGAGCCCGCGTTTACCCAACCGCAAATGTATGCAGCCATTGCTGAACATCCCACCACCCGGAAGGTCTATGCCGACCGTTTGGTGGCGGAAGGTACGCTCACTGAAGCGCAAGCCGATGCGCTGGTCGATGATTTCAAAGCGCATCTGGAAGAAGATTTCAAAGCCGCCCAAAGCTACAAGCCAAACAAGGCTGATTGGCTGGAAGGTGCCTGGACCGGCATGGATATCGCCAAGGGCGATGACCGCCGAGGCGATACTGCGCTCACAATGAAAGAGCTTCTGGAGATTGGTAAGCGCATCACGACGGTGGACGAAGGCTTTAACCTGAACCGCAAGATTGCCCGCCAATTTGAAGCAAAGTGGGATGCAATCCAGGGCAAGGCCGGACTTGACTGGGCGACGGCGGAAGCCTTGGCCTTTGGCGGCTGCGCGATTGAGGGCACGCCTGTGCGGCTCTCAGGCCAAGACTGCGGTCGCGGCACATTCTCCCAGCGCCATGCGACGCTAACGGACCAGGACACGGGCGAGAAATTTACGCCCCTCCAACATATCCGTGAAGATCAAGCGAAGGTCGATATTCTAGATAGTCCTCTGGCAGAGATGTCAGTGCTTGGCTTTGAATATGGCTACACAACCGCTGAACCTAAAGCGCTGGTCATGTGGGAAGCGCAGTTTGGTGATTTTGCCAACGGTGCCCAGGTCATCATTGATCAGTTCATTACATCCGGTGAGCTGAAATGGTTGCGCATGTCCGGCATTACGATGTTGCTGCCACACGGTTATGAAGGGCAGGGGCCAGAGCATTCCTCCGCGCGGCTAGAGCGGTACCTACAGATGTGTGCCGAGGACAATATGCAGGTCTGTGTGCCGACAACGCCGGCCAACTACTTCCACATGTTGCGCCGACAGGTTTGCCGCAATTTCCGTAAGCCCTTGATCGTGATGACACCGAAGTCACTGTTGCGGCATAAGGCATGTGTTTCAGATATTAAGGAATTCGGTCCCGGCTCATCCTTCCATCGTGTGATCCATGATGAAGGCAAGCTGGCCGCGAATTCCAAGGTCAAACGTGTCGTTCTGTGCGCCGGTAAGGTCTACTACGACCTTGCAGCCGCCCGTGATGAGCGTGAGATCAAGGATGTCGCCGTGCTTCGGGTTGAGCAATTGTATCCGTTCCCGATTAAGTCTATCGGCGCGGAGCTAAAGAAGTATCCGAACGCTGAAGTGGTTTGGTGCCAGGAAGAACCAGAGAACATGGGTGCCTGGCGCTTTATTGATCGGCGATTGGAAGCGGCTATGGCGGAAGTGCCAAAGCTGAAGGCATCCCGCCCGCGCTATATTGGCCGACCGGAAGCGGCCTCCACTGCTACGGGCATAATGAAACGGCATATCGCAGAGCAGGCGCAACTGGTCGATGATGCGCTAACGCTTTAGGATTGAAAAGAACTCTGGGCGTGCGTGCCCGCAGGTAGGAATAAATTATGGCTGTCGAAATTGTTGTTCCCGTACTGGGCGAATCCGTAACCGAGGCGACTATCGCCCGTTGGATCAAGCAATCTGGCGATGCCGTTAAGGCAGATGAGCCAATCGTTGAGCTTGAAACGGATAAAGTCACGGTAGAGGTCCCAGCACCTGCAAGTGGTGTATTGGGCGATCTCAAAGTGGCTGAGGGCGACAATGTCGAAGTTGGCGCCCTGCTGGCCAGCATTGATGAAAGCGGGACGCCTGCCGCCAAAAAAGAACCAGCTGAAAAGAAGACGAACGCCGATGCGGCACCCAAAAGCGCAGCGGAAAAGGAACAAACTGCCGGGCCAGAGAAAATTGCGCCGAAGACTGATGCGAGGCCCGCGTCTGCACCGCCAAAGCAGCCAGTGTCGATGTCGCCCGCTGCCCTAGCTGAGGGTGCGCCGCCGATGCCGCCATCCGTAAAGAAGCTTGTGGCAGAAAACGGGATCGACCCCAAAGATATTCCTGCCACAGGCCGCGGCGGCCGCATCACCAAGGCTGACGTGCTGGATTATCTCGCGAGCGGTGGCAAAGATGTGTTTGCCCTTGCAGAGCCGGAGGCCGATCGTTCCGAAGAACGGGTGAAAATGTCTCGCCTGCGCCGCCGCATCGCTGAACGGCTGAAGGAAGCGCAGAATACCGCAGCCATGCTAACTACCTTCAATGAGGTGGATATGACGGCGATTCTTGCAGCCCGCAAGGAATACAAGGACGACTTCGAGAAGCGCCATGACGTGCGTCTCGGCTTCATGTCATTCTTCGTGAAGGCCGCTATTCAAGGTCTGCGGGATGTTCCAGCCGTCAACGCGCAGATTGATGGCGATGAGGTCGTCTACAAGAACTACTATGATGTAGGCGTTGCTGTCGGCACGGAGAACGGCCTTGTTGTGCCCATCATCCGCAATGCCGAAACATTGAGCCTTGCCGGGATTGAAAAATCTATTGGTGGCTTCGCTAAGAAGGCACGGGACGGCAAGCTCAGCATGGCCGATATGTCCGGCGGCACATTTACGATCTCGAACGGCGGCGTCTATGGCTCGCTTATGTCGACACCAATTCTGAACCCACCACAATCCGGCATCCTCGGCATGCACAAAACGCAGATGCGCCCTATGGTGATGCCTGATGGTTCGATTGAAGCACGCCCGATGATGTATCTGGCACTCTCCTATGATCACCGTATTGTTGATGGCTCTGAGGCCGTCACATGCTTGGTGCGGATGAAGGAAAGCCTTGAAGATCCGCGCCGGCTTCTCCTGGACATGTAAGGGATTGACCCCATGAGCGACGCGTATGATCTTGTCGTCATTGGCGGCGGCCCTGGCGGCTATGTCGCCGCTATTCGGGCTGCACAGCTTGGCATGAAGACGGCCTGCGTAGAGATGCGCGGCAGCCTGGGCGGCACGTGCTTGAACGTTGGGTGCATACCCTCCAAGCATCTGCTTCACGCCAGCCATGCCTATGAAGAAGCTGGCCACGCCTTCGCTAACCTTGGCGTAAAGGTCTCCGGCCTTGAGCTTGATCTAAAACAGATGCTGAAATCGAAGGATGAGGTCGTTAGTGGCCTTACCTCGGGTATCGAGTTTTTGTTCAAGAAGAACAAAGTCGATTATGTGATTGGGCGCGGTTCTATCAAGGGCGCAGGCACTGTCATCGCCACGGCTGATGATGGCGAAGAAACCACGCTCAAAACGAAGAATATCCTGATCGCGACGGGGTCTGAAACGACGCCGCTGCCAGGTATTGAGATCGACGAGAAGAAGATCGTCTCCTCCACTGGCGCGCTGGACCTGCCGAAAGTGCCGAAGAAGATGGTCATCATCGGCGGCGGTGTGATCGGGCTAGAGCTTGGCGTCGTGTGGCGCAGGCTGGGCGCTGAGGTTGAGGTTGTTGAATTCCTTGATCGCATTCTGCCGACCATGGACCTTGAGCTTGGCAAGCACATGCAGCGCTCGCTGAAGAAGGCTGGATTCACGTTCCGCCTCTCAACCAAAGTTACGGCCGCGAAGACAACACGCGGCGGCGTTACGCTCACAGTTGAGCCTGCCAAGGGTGGTGACGCAGAGGACATCAAAGCAGATGTTGCACTCGTCGCCATTGGTCGCCGGCCCTTTACCGAAGGCCTTGGACTGGAAGAGGCTGGCGTCGAGATGGATCGCGGCAAGGTCAAGATTGATAGCCATTACCGCACGAATGTTGCGGGTATATGGGCCATTGGTGATGTTGTGGACGGCCCCATGCTGGCACACAAGGCTGAGGATGAAGGGTCTATCGCCGTCGAGATCATGGCAGGCCAGGTTGGTCACATCGATTACGATTGCATTCCAAGTGTCGTTTATACATGGCCAGAGGTCGCCTCTGTCGGCCGCACGGAAGAGCAGCTGAAAGAGCAGGGGATCGCATACAAAGTCGGCAAGTTCCCGTTCCAAGCTAACAGCCGCGCCCGTGCAAGCGGTGGCGGCGATGGCTTTGTGAAGATTTTAGCGGATGCGGAAACGGACCAAGTTCTGGGCGCGCATATCATCGGGCCAGATGCTGGCACCTTGATCGCTGAGATCGCACTCGGCATGGAGTTTGGCGCATCATCAGAAGATATCGCCCGTACCTGCCATGCCCACCCAACACTCAACGAGGCAGTCAAAGAAGCCGCCCTCGCTGTGGATGGTCGTGCACTGCATATGTAACGTCAGCGAAAGCAATTACCTTGCTTGAAGCTTGATACACCTAGTGTTAGGCCAGTAGAAAATCGGCCGTGGTTAAAGTAACCCCGGCTAGATTTTGCAGGGTAATCGTATCTGTGGTTGGCAGAACAATCTCTAGGCTGCCTCCTGGGGTATTGAAGACGATATCTGCAAAGGTAAACGCCGCACCATTAATGCGGATTAGGTCTTCGCCCTGGCGAAAATCAACGATTTGATCCTCGCCGCTGCCTGCGGAAAAAACAAATACATCCCGCCCACTGCCGCCCGTCATTACATCATTGCCGGTTAAACCCAGCAGGCGATCGTCACCAGCATCGCCATTTATTTGGTCGCTCCCAGCGCCGCCGACAATAATATCATTGCCGCCGCCGCCAAATATGATATCTCCGCCGCTTCCGCCGATCAGAAAGTCTGATCCGGCCTCTCCGAAAATTCGGTCATTACCAGAGCCACCATTCAGTCGATCATCGCCATCACCGCCAAATATTTGGTCATTGCCACCAAGCGCTTCTACGACGTCATCGCCGGATTCTCCGAAGATCAGATCGATTTGGTTTCCGCCCCGAATTTCATCGTCGCCAGCCCCACCAAACGCCTGGTTCTGACCAGGGCCAGCATTGATTGCATCATCGCCGTCATTGCCGAACAGACGGTCGTCGCCGGGACCGCCTATGATCCTGTCGTCGCCAGCATCACCGGTTACTTCATCATTGCCAAATGAGGCGATGATGAAGTCATCCCCTGCGCCTCCCGAGACGCGATCATTGCCTAGGCCAGCATTAAAGGCGTCTGCCCCACCATTGCCAACAAGTTGGTCATCGCCGCCAGCGCCGATGAACCTGTCTGCAACATCGCTACCACTGAGAGTGTTCGCGCCGTTGTCTCCGACAAGGTTCAATCCGCCCGGCGGCGTGACAATCCGCATATCAAACCGGCCTGTTATCAGCGTTCCAGCTTCGCCTGGATTCTCAGCCGTGAAATCAAAACCATCGTTTCCAGGTAGGGAATTATCGTGTGTGTAGGCTAGCTTACCGTCCAACACTTCTTGCATCGTGAAGGTGGTGCCCGCGCCAATATTGCTGCCATCCAGCGTCAGCTCGCCATGTCGGGCATCACTTGTAACCGTGATAAGGATGTTGCTTGAAGCATCGTCTTTATCAACGATATTAAGTTGTTGGCTGGTGATAATAGTCGTTGCAGCGCGTTCCATATCGCCGGCGCTCAGTGCATCTTCTGGGATATCATTGACGCCATGGATTGTAATGGACACAGTCGCGCGAGACTGCAATCCGCCGGCTTCCTCCAGAATATAATCAAATGATTGGAGAGCTGTCTCGCCTGCTTTTAAGAAGTCGAACTGCCCGCGCGGATCATACGTGACCGTGCCATCGCCAAGCGTGACCAAGCCGATTGTATCGGTCTGGTCTAAGGCCGTTACATCAAGCACGTCAAAGGCATCTATATCGAAGTCGTTGCTGAAGAGGTCCCGGTCCGTGAAAACAATTGCAGTATCTTCATCTGTCGTCGCTTGGTCGCCAAAGGCTTCCGGCGCACCGTTGATGCCATCGTCAATGCCTGGGTTGATCAGGCTGCCAGGGGTGACCAATGTGATGCTGGGGGCGGTGAGGGTTCCGAAGCCGTCGAGAACGCCGCCTGTGTTTAAAAGATTGGTCGAGAAAAAATCGGTTTTGCCGATATCTGTTTGAAATACAGGACCAACGCCAAGGGTGGTGTTGAATATAGGGCTCAAGTTGACGCCTAAAGATGCAGAGAGCGCCTTAACTGAAAGGTCTAGGCCAAAGGTGAGATCAGTATCGTTGCCGAAAGAACCGCCTTGTCGGAAGGTTGGCGTAATCGTGGTCACTTCTTCGATCAGTTCAATATTCGGAAGGACATTCCAAAAACCACTGAATTCTGTGACGGTCTGGCTATTGATGATGACGGGAGCAGAAAATGCCAGATCAACCGCGAGCCGGGGATCAAAGCTGTAATTCTCTTCCAGATTGACCGTGGGGCCAGCGTCGACGTCAATGATTGTTCCGGCCAGTCCGAGAATAGCGGGGATTAGCGTGACCGAGAAATCCAGTGGGATATTCTTAAAGAGTGTGAATAGCCCATCCAAATCAAAATCTAGGTCGGCGATCTTGTTGGTGACGCTTGCTTCTACGGTGCCGTTGTTCAGGGTCCCTCTTGCACCGCCTTCAGGAAATTCCAGCGCCAGATTGCCGACCTCAACAGAGACACCCGGTAATGGCGGCAGCGGAAAGACTGGAATTCCATTGATATCAAGTTCCGGCTTTTTGTTTGGTACGCTGAACTTGGCAAGGAAGTTCAGGTCTGGCGTATCCGCTGGTGCGGGCACAGTCGTTATGCCCAGAAAGTCTACATTCGGCGCAGGTAGAAGCGGGTCGGTGCCATTAATTGAGAAGATGCGGACGGCTTCTTTGAAGTCGAAAAGGCTTTGACTAAATGAGCCAACATCTGTGCCAACCAGTTTTGCGCCTCCGCTAACGCTGCCGGCAGCTTCAAAAACCAGGTCGAAGAAGATATCAAACAGACGCGGTGTAACTTCAAATTCAGCCGCATTCACAGTCTCATCAGGCGCAATATTAAACGGCGTTCCGGCAGCGATTGTAAACCGTTCGGGCAGGGCTGCATTGGCTTCGAAGCGCGCTGAGGCGCTGACATGGCCGGGGTCAAACACCACGCCAACCTCAGCACCGACGCGGCCGCTGGTGGAGAATGTTGCTGAAACACCGGTGGATATTGCGGATGCAAGGCCATCGTCCAACCCAACCGTCTGTGAGTTATTCCACGCAACGGTTAGCGGCGCGACTGCGCTCTGTGCGCCCGCGCCAGAGCCAAATGGGTTCTGGCCGGAGGTTGAGAAAAAGAGGTCCGAGACTGAATAAACTGAAGAAATGGCCATCTGCGCATACCTGCGACGTTGTCAAAGTCAAGCGACCGCACAGGGCGCGCCTTATCATATGTCTAATGAATTAGCCTTGAATTGTCACGTGGTCTCAATATGCGCCAGTTGGATTAGTACTTTGGAGAAACGCAAAACGCCGACCCTGAGTTTCCTCAAGGCCGGCGCTTTGCTGACTTCTGTAAAGTCTTAGCGACTAAAGCAATTTCCGATCCAATCGAATGAGTTCGATCGGGAAAACTTGCTCGCAATGATCACGGTAGAGCGTTGGACTTGCACCCGCATGGGCGCTGAACGCTCTAGTTTTTGGCTTTGTCGATGATCGCGTTCTCAGAAATCCACGGCATCATGCCGCGCAGGCGTTCGCCAACGACTTCGAGTTCGTGGCCAGCGCCGATGCGGCGTTTGGCTTTAAAGCTCGGCTGACCAGCCTGGTTTTCGGTGACGAATTCACGGGCGAACTCGCCGCGCTGAATTTCGCCAAGAATTTCCTTCATGCGGACTTTCGTATCGGCGTCGATCACGCGTGGGCCACGAGTGTAGTCCCCGTATTCTGCCGTGTTGGAAACGGAGTAGCGCATGCCTGCAAGGCCGTTTTCGTAGATCAGGTCAACGATCAGCTTCACTTCATGGACACACTCGAAATAAGCCATTTCTGGCGCGTATCCAGCTTCGGTCAGCGTTTCGAAGCCGGCCTGGATCAACGCAGAGAGACCGCCGCAAAGAACGACCTGCTCGCCGAAGAGATCGGTTTCGCATTCTTTCTTCAGCGTGGTCTCGATGATGCCGGCCCGACCGCCACCATTGGCGCAGGAATATGAGAGGCCGATGTCGTGGCAATTGCCCGTTGCATCCTGGCCAATCGCCAGCAAGCTTGGCACGCCAGCGCCGCGCACATACTCTGTGCGGACCAAGTGGCCAGGGCCTTTAGGGGCGACCATGAACACGTCAATGTCGGCGCGGGGCTCAACAAGGTTGAAGTGCAGGGAGAGGCCGTGGGCGACTGCGAGAGCCGCACCTTCGCGCATGTTGTCACGCAGGTCATTTTCCCAGAGCGCCGCGTGGCCTTCATCAGGCGTCAGCATCATAACGACATCAGCCCATTTGGCCGCGTCCGTTGGGGACATAACTTTGAAGCCCGCGTCTTCAGCTTTCTTGGCGCTGCCGGAACCCGGGCGGAGAGCGACGACAACTTCTTTCACGCCGCTGTCACGCAGGTTGTTGGCATGGGCATGGCCCTGGCTGCCATAGCCGACGATCACGACCTTCTTGGACTTGATCAGGTTAACGTCGGCATCACGATCATAATAGACGCGCATTTGGCGGGTCTCCTCTTAGACTTTACAGGTTTGGATGGATAAACGGCCTGGGCTGAACGCTTTGGCCAAATGAAGGATGAACGGTTTTTAAAGCGCCTCTGTGCCGCGCGCAATGGCGACGACGCCTGTTCGTGCAACATCAGCAAGGCCAAGCGGCTTCATTAGATTGATGAAGGCGTCGACTTTCTCTGACGAGCCGGTGAGTTCAAAGACAAAGCTATCGATTGAGCTGTCTACGGCGCGGGCGCGGAAAATGCCCGCAATCCGCAGAGCCTCCACGCGGTGTTCGCCGGTTCCCACGACTTTGATCAACGCCAATTCGCGCTCAACATGTGGGCCCTCTTCTGTCAGGTCCGAGACCTTGTGGACCGGCACGAGGCGGCCAAGTTGCGCTTTGATCTGCTCAATGATCATCGGTGTGCCTGTCGTCACAATGGTGATGCGCGAAAGGCCGGCGATGTGATCAGTTTCAGCGACCGTCAGGCTGTCGATATTGTATCCACGGCCAGAATACAGGCCGATTACGCGCGCCAAAACACCCGGTTCATTGCTGACGAGGATCGCGATCGTGTGACGTGCGATCTGCTCAATGTGAGTCTGTTCTTCGTATACGGAAGCCATAATCTTACACCAGCGCCTTTCCGGCTGAACTCACATCTGCATCTTGCACAGCGCCTGGGCCCATCAGCATTTCATTGTGGGCAGCGCCCGATGGGATCATCGGATAGCAGTTTTCTTTCTGATCAACCCGAATGTCAGCGATGACGGGGCCTTCCGTAGTGAGCATCCGGTCAATCACATCGTCGAGTTCGCTTGGATCGTTAGCGACCATCCCGGTCCACCCAAACGATTCTGCCAGTTTCACGAAGTCGGGCAAGCTATCCGTGTAGCTTTCGGAATAGCGCGCGCCGTGCAGCAATTCCTGCCACTGGCGAACCATGCCCATCCACTGATTGTTCAGGATGAACAGCTTCACAGGCAGCTTGTACTGCGCGATGCAGGACATTTCCTGCATGTTCATCATGAATGAGGCTTCGCCCGATACATCGACCACGAGCGCGTCTGGATGCGCCACCTGAACGCCAATAGCGGCGGGCAGGCCGTAGCCCATAGTGCCCAGGCCGCCAGATGTCATCCAGCGGTGTGGCTGGCGGAATTGCAGGTATTGCGCCGCCCACATCTGGTGTTGGCCAACTTCGGTCGTGACGTAATATTCGCGAGCGTCCTTTTCCATCGCGGCCTGCAGATGCTCCAGTGCCTGCTGCGGCTTGATGATATTTTTGTCTGGGGCGTAGCTGAGGCAACGCTTTTCGCGCCACTTATTGACGACCTTCCACCAGAGATCGAGTGCTGCGCCATCAGCCTTCATTTTCTTCGTGCGCCAGCCCTTCAACAGATAGTCGATGGCCTTGCCCGCATCGCCGATGATCGGCAGATCAACGCGCACATTCTTATTGATGGATGAAGGATCGATATCAATCTGGATTTTCGTGGAGCCAGGCGAGAACGCATCAAGCCTGCCGGTCACGCGATCATCAAAGCGCACGCCGATACCAATCATCAGATCGCAATCATGCATTGCCATGTTGCTCTCATAGAGGCCATGCATGCCAACCATGCCGAGGGACTGCTTGTCGTCCGTCGGGAAGGCACCGAGGCCCATCAACGTCTGTGTGATTGGGAACCCCGTAGCGCGCACGAGCTTCACAAGATCCTCAGAAGCTTCGCCGCCAGCATTGATAACGCCGCCGCCCACATAGAACAGCGGGCGTTTAGCATTCGCCATTAAGCGAAGCGCTTCATCCAGCTTCTCGGTGCTGGGATCAGTCTTTGGCTTGTAGGAGCGATGGTCAAACTCTTCGGGGCCTTGATAGATGCCATCTGCGAACTGAATATCCTTCGGCAGATCAATCACGACAGGGCCGGGGCGGCCAGATGAGGCCACATGAAAGGCTTCATGCATTACCCGCGGCAGGTCCGCGATGTCTTTCACCAGGTAGTTATGCTTGGTGCAGGGCCGGGTGATGCCTGTGGTGTCTGCTTCCTGGAAGGCATCATTGCCGATCAGGTGTGTAGGCACTTGGCCGGTGAGGCAGACGATGGGGATCGAGTCCATTAGCGCATCAGTTAACCCGGTGACAGCATTGGTTGCGCCCGGGCCGGACGTCACAAGTGCCACGCCGACTTTGCCAGTCGAACGTGCGTACCCTTCAGCGGCATGCAAGCAACCACCTTCCTGACGCCCGAGATAGTGCTTCAGATGGTTCTGCTTGAATATCTCGTCATAGATCGGCAGGACAGCGCCGCCCGGATAGCCAAACACGGCTTCAACGCCCTGATCGATCAAGGCGCGCACGATGATCGCGGCGCCAGTCATTTCATTTTCTGACATGGGATTGCTCGTAACAGTGAAATTTAGTTGCGACATTTTATTGCTAAGATGCCAACGTCGCAAGATTTGCGCAGATTATAAGCAGATCAGGGTACGGTCAACCCGATTTTGGCGAGATATTCTTCTATTTTTAGCAAATAATTGGAATTATATTGCGTATTCAGAATTTCAGACACTGCGCTTCTCCCACGCAGCCATGTAAATTGCCTTTTTGCGTAGCGTCGAGACGCTTGGGCCGTTGCCTCTATGGCGTCAATTGTTGAAATTTCATTGCGCGAAGCGGCGCCGAACTCTCTGAGCCCAACGGCTTTCATGGCAGGTAAGGCTTCATCCAGCCCTCTCTCAAGAAATGCAGCAGCTTCTTCGAGCGCGCCCATCTCAGCCATAAGCGCCGCGCGGCGGTTGATGCGCTCATACAGCGTCTGCCGTTCTGGTATTAGGATCAGGCGATGAAATACCAAGCCCGACGGCGCTATGCGTGGCTTATTCAGTACCTCCGACGGGATCAATCCGGTCGTGCGCCATACTTCAATCGCGCGGGCGAGGCGCTGGGCATCACGGGGTTCAATCCGGGCAGCTGTTGCCGGGTCAGCCGCCTGCAGCAAAGCATGCGTCGCCGCCATATCTGCTGCGACCTCAGCCCGGGCGGCGGCTCGTATATCTGGCGGAATATCTGGTGCAGGAGGTAGGCCGTCCGTCAGGGTCTCAATATAGAACCCGGTGCCGCCACAGATGATGGGCAAGTGCCCGGTTAAGTGAGCCTGCTTAATCTCCGCCTGCGCTGCGTCCCGCCACCGTTGGGCAGAACACACCTCATCAGGCTCAAGCCAGCCATAGAGCCGGTGTGGGGCGGCAACCTCATCATCGGGTGATGGACGGGCGGTAATTATAGGCAGGCCCTTATAGACCTGCATGCTGTCGGCGTTTATCACCACGCCATTGGTCAGCTGTGCCGCATCCAATGCAGCAGCGGATTTACCGCTGGCGGTGGGGCCAGCGATTATGAGGACAGGTTTGGCTGAAGCCGCACCGGAA
Source organism: Alphaproteobacteria bacterium (assembly GCA_040263875.1). Lineage (GTDB taxonomy): Bacteria > Pseudomonadota > Alphaproteobacteria > Bin95 > Bin95 > VMCJ01. The sequence goes on along the minus strand of JBDQJI010000001.1, from coordinate 18,245 downwards.
GGATCTGAAGTGAACGCCATACTTACTCTTGTAGCGCCGCTGGGCGATCGGCTCGACCCCCAATTTCTTGACATGGGGCAGGCCGCTCTCGCGGCAGGCGGTGCAGGGGCAATCAGCGCGCCAGATATATTCGCGGAAGGCCGCGCAGCGGATATAGCGGCAGAGGCTGATTTTCGGGATGAACGCTTGGCGTCGGCAGTCCGGAAAGTGCTTGGACCGGCTGCAATCGATTTCGCGTTGCAGCCATCTGTGAACCGGGTCAAGCGCCTGCTGATTGCTGACATGGACTCGACCATCGTCACTACGGAAACATTGGACGAAATGGCAGGTGAAGCCGGGCTGAAGGATCAGATATCAGCAATCACCGCCCGGGCTATGAACGGCGAGTTGGACTTCGAATCCGCCCTTCGCGAGCGCATGGCTCTTTTAGCTGGCATGGACGCGACCGTGCTTGAGCGCACCTATGCAGGAACGGAGCTCTCGCCCGGTGCGACGGCAATGGTCGCTGGCATGCGGAAGGCGGGTGCGGAGTGCAGGTTGGTGTCTGGCGGTTTCAAGTATTTTACGAGCCGCATTGCAGAACGCCTCAATTTCAATGGAAATCAGGCAAATGATATTGAAGTTCTGGACGGAAAGCTTACGGGTCGTGTGATGGACCCAATTCTCGATAAGCATGCCAAACTTGCGACGCTGCGCGCACTTTCAACTGAGCTTACGATCAGCCTGGATGATGCCGTTACGGTTGGTGATGGCGCCAATGACCTGCCAATGCTGGAGGGTGCGGGCCTTGGCATCGCGTGGCGGGCAAAACCAAGCGTGGCGGCGCGTGCAAGGGCTAGGATCAACTATGGTGATCTCACGACGCTGCTGCTCTTTCAGCGATTGGACGCCCGCTAACGCTTCGGGCATGCTTGCAAAAACCACAGATATAGGATGACCGCGATGCCAGCGAATGTAACCAAAGAGAAACTCAAAGCCGGTGAGTTGGCGCTTGGCATCGGCCTCCGCCAAGCGCGAACCGTGGACACGGCGAAGATCATGCATGTGTGCGGGTTCGACTGGCTGTTTATCGATCTCGAACATAATTCCATGGGCATCGATACGGCGGCGCAGATGTGCTCCGCAGGCCTGGATGCTGGTATCACGCCGATGGTGCGCTCGTCCCACCATGCCTCGTATCTAATGAGCCGACCTTTGGATTCTGGAGCCCAAGGCATCGTGGCACCTCATGTCGATACGGTTGAGGAAGCTGAACGCATTGCCGCTCAATGCCTGCATCCGCCTATGGGCAAACGCTCCATCGGCGGCCCAGCACCTCAATTGGACTATGCTGAACTGCCTATGGCGGAGCGGGCTGCGAAGACGAATGAGAACATCCTGGTTGTCTGCATGATTGAAAGGCCAACAGGCGTTGCTAATGCGGATGCCATGGCTGCCGTTGCAGGCGTAGACGTACTGTTGATCGGCACCAATGACCTTTGCGCCGAAATGGGCATCGCTGGCCAATATGGCCACGAGAACGTGCGGAAGGCCTATGAGACAGTCGCATCAGCCTGCGCTAACAACGGAAAATTCCTCGGCATGGGCGGCGTTTACGACGAAGAGCTCGCGTCAAAATACATCGGCATGGGTGCGAAAATGGTGCTGGCAGGCAGTGACCTAAACTTCCTGATGCAGGCCGCTAAAGCCCGAACAAGCTTCATGCGGGGCCTTGGCTGAGGCTCATGCGGCTGCGCTCACACCAGAAGCGCTAAAGGCCGTAATTCGCGATAAGGCTCTCGCTCTTGGTTTCGATGCGGTCGGCTTTGCGCCTGCTGCATCAACCCAAGCGGCGAAGGATGGGCTTGCAGCGTTTCTCGACGCCGGCATGCAGGGCGATATGGGCTGGCTTGAAGCCCACGCGGATCGGCGGGCTGATCCGCAGACGCTTTGGCCTGAGGCGCGGACCGTTGTTGTTGTGGCCATGAGTTACCGTCCCCGGGCCAATCCGCTCACCCAGCAAAAGCCGAAGGACAGGGGGGCTATCAGCGTTTATGCGCAGACGGCGCGGGACTATCATGACGTCCTGAAATCCCGCCTGAAGCAGTTGGCGCGTTGGACCAGTGAGCAACATAACGCGGGCGTGAAGGTGTTCGTTGATACCGCACCCGTGATGGAAAAGCATCTGGCGTCCCGCGCAGGCGTTGGCTGGCAGGGAAAGCACAGCAACGTCGTTAGCCGCGATCTGGGCAATTGGTTCTTCTTGGGCGAGATGTTTCTGGATCAGGAATTGGAGCCGGATGCGCCAGAGACGGATCATTGCGGTCAGTGCAGTCGCTGTCTTGATATTTGCCCAACGAACGCTTTCACCGGCCCTTATAAACTTGATGCCAGGCGCTGCGTCTCATACCTGACGATCGAGCACAAAGGCCATATTCCGCTTGATCTCAGGGAAGGTATCGGCGTGCGCATCTACGGCTGTGATGATTGTTTGGCCGTTTGTCCCTGGAACAAGTTCGCCGTTGAAACACGGGAACCGGGCCTCTGGCCGCGGCCTGAACTGGCAGCCCCCCGGTTGGCTGAGCTGGCATCGCTGGATGACGCAGCGTTCCGGCAGGTTTTCGCCGGATCGCCCATCAAGCGGACAGGGCGGGACCGGTTTGTCCGCAATGTGTTGATCGCAATTGGCAATTCAGGGGGGCCGGATCTCGCTGCGAGCGCGGAACGTCTAGCAGCAGATGAAAGCCCGCTCGTCCGCGCCGCTGCGATCTGGGCGCTGGGCCGCCTAAATGCAGAACATGCCGCTCGCCTCGCAGCAGAGCGGCGCTCCCTAGAGCCAGACCCTGAAGTCGCCAAGGAATGGGCGCTAGTTCAGCTTGCTTTCCCGATACCAGGACCAGCCTAGCCCTGCCAGAATGAGTAGGAGGGCAAGCCATGCGGGCGGTAGGTTGGCGGCGCGGACACTCTCAACGGAGAAGGCGCGGTTTTCCTGAAGGCCAATCCAAGTACGGCCATGGGCGGCGCGACCTTGGCGGATCATGCGGATTTGCGGCTGGCCCTTATCTGTGAGCCGCCACGCAGCGCCATTGGCTGCCGTAAGCACGGGCAGTAGCCGCGTAGGATCAGCGCGAAGGTCCTGGGCTTCAGGTCCGTTCGGATCGCCTTTGACGACAATTGCCGCGCGGGCACCCTCCGTCACCCTGTAGAGACCAAGTGAGGCTGCAGGTGCTTCAGCGCGAGCGCGGCCATCTTCCTCAGCTTCTAGTGCAAGCTGGGTGATCGTGCCGTCTGGGGCTGTAATCTCGACAGTCGTGGTTGCATCAGCGTCAACGGTGAAGCGTTCGATTGCCAGTATGTCGCCAGCTATTGCGGCATTCAGGCGGATTTCTTCGAGTTCCGGTTCACGCATGAGCCAGTGGGCGAGGCGACGCAGCAGTTCACCGTGCGGTCCGCCGCCCTCATAGCCTCGCGCCCAAAGCCAAATCTGGTCTGAGTAAACCTGCGCCACACGTCCCTCGCCAAACTTCGCCAGGGAAATGAGCGGGCTCTCGTCGATGCCAGTCATCAATACTGTGCCAGCGCCAGGAGCGACTTCAATCTGCCGAAGCCAGCGGCCCCAGTTTTCTGGGTCTTTGCCGGTTAGCGGTGCGGTGATTGGGTGGCGGCGACCAAGATTGGTCAACGTCGGTCGGAAGGCAGATGTGAGCACGCGGCCCGTCGGTAGGCCGTGTAAGGCGGCCCCAAGGGCGGACTCCGCTAAGCTGGTGTTCGGATTGGCGTAGGCGGAATCTGATGCTTCCAGCAGCGCGCCGCCATTCCGCACATGCTCGACAATGTTCGCCAGATAGCTCGGCGGAATGAGATCACGCCTAGGATAGCGATCAAACAGGATGAGATCGAATTCTGGCAGCTTCCGCTCGAACAATTCCCGGATTGGGAAGGCGATGAGGGCAAGTTCACGGGTGGATGTGTAGTCGATTTTCTCAGGCGAACGGAGGATCGTGAAGTGGACCAGATCAACTGCTGGATCGGACTTCAAGAGATTTCGCCATACCCGCTCGCCCGCATGGGGCTGGCCTGAGACCATCAGCACGCGCAGCCTATCCCGAATGCCAGCGATCTCCGCGAGCGCCTTGTTATTCAGCAGGCTGACTTCTTTTGGCCCAGCTTCAACAGAAATTTCAACGGCGTGTTTGCCTGCACGGTCCACTGGAATAAGCACAGCAGTTTCGCGGCCGGGCCAAGCCCGCAGGCGCTGAACGGGGATACCGTCGATGTGAACCGTAACCTCAGCCGGGCGGCGGGTTGGTTGGACGGGGTCATCTTCAATAACAAACCGCACGTCGGCTTCAGCGCCGACCAACGCGAAGGGTGGTGCAGCGGTAATGCGAATACGCCGGTCGCCTTCATTGGCCTCACCGACAACAAGTGCATGCAACGGCGCGCCACCGAGTAGCGGGGCCAGGACGGCTGCAGCATCCCGGGCGAGCGGCGCATCGTGGACTTGTCCATCGGTTATCAGGAATGCCCCGGCGCGGCGATTGCGCGGTACGTCGGCGAAGGCATCGATCAGCGGTTGGAACATGCGGGTGCCGTTGGCGGCTTCGTTCGTATCGGGCTGTCCCTGGACGATCCGGAGTTCCAAATTGTCGAGCTTTGCGGCGGCATTTTGCAGCGCTTTAGCGGCCTCTGCGGCGTCAGCTTGTCTATCGCCGGTTTGCATGGAGCTTGAGCCATCGATGAGGGCGACAGCTACATCGGTTTCGGAGCGGCGTTCTTCCACACGAAGATTGGGGCCTGCCAGTGTCGCAGCGATCATGGCGAACGCGAGCGCGCGGCCCCAAACGCCAGGCGCGCGGCGGGACAATCCGTACCCAAACACCAGTAGTGCAGCTAAAGCCAGAACGGCGATCACGCCCCAAGGCAGCAGTGGATCAAAGGCAAGGCCAGCGGCGTTCATTGGCCAAGCCTCTGCATAATAGACGGCAAATGCACTTGATCGCCTTTATAGCTGCCAGTGAGAGCATGCATCACGACATTGACGCCAAAGCGCGTTGCCATCTCCCGTTGCCGGTCCCCACCTGGGGAGACGGAATAGACGGGGCGGCCTGCGTCGTCGATAGCCCACGCCGCCGCCCAGCTTGATCCGCCGATAATAACTGCTGTCACGCCATCATAGGCTGATGAACCTGCTCGCTCGACCCAGATTGGGCTGGACGGAATGCGGCCTGGAAATTTATTCAGCAGGTAGTAGGAGCGGGTTAGGACGTGATCCAGCGGCAGTGGCGCCAATGGCGGCACGGGCGCGCCATCAAGGATGCGGCGGAGTGCGACTGCTTCCGGCGTCGCTTGCCCGAGTGGTGCCAGTGCAGACGCACGATCACCGTCACGCGTATCAAAAAGGATCATCCCGCCGGTTGAGATATAGCGCGCCAGCTTCGCGCGCGCCTTCACGGAAAGTGCGGGGAAATCCGGCGTTACCGGCCAATAGATGAATGGCAGGAGTGTGACGTCATCCCGGTCCAGATTGATGCCAAGTGGCGTGCCAGGTTCAACCGAGGTCCGGTCATTCAGCGCTTTTCCCACACCTGCGAGACCCATACGGCTTTGCCGATCAACTTCCGTATCGCCTGTCTCGATATAGGCGAGTCGAGTTTCAAGGGCTGCAGCACTGGCGATGTCTTCGGCGTCTGCCGTGCTTGGCGTCAGCAGGAAAAGCAGCGCCAAGATACTTGCAGCGGTTGCCCCGCGCTTAGGCAAGCCTGGCAGCGACGGGAGACGACCAGAATAGCCGAGGGTTAGAAGAAATTCGCCAAGCAGCAGAAGTGCAGCAAGCCCCAATAGCCAAGGCGCGATGCGGATCACATCGGCCCCGCCATAAGACAGGACCTTAGCGCGCGGCAATTGTGGCAGCGAGCCAAGTGTATCGATTGCGGGCGATAGATTGAGCGCCACGGGCGCATCTTCCGGGCCGTAATATCCTGGTGGCAGGCGCGGTCCGGGGATGGCTGCATCTGGACCGAGCTTCAGCTTGTTCAGTCCAGGCGGTGCTGCAGCCAAGCGGCCATATCCGTCCATAATACGAAATGCTGCGAGTTCATTCCCTGTCTTGGCTTGGCCACGTTCTGAAGCGAGCGCCGTTAGCCGCCGCAGCATTTCCACGAAGAACCCGGAGATTGGAAGGTCGGACCAATCCGGCCCTGCATCCACATGGATCAGCGCCAGGATTCCTTCGCCAAGCTCACCGCCTGTCACCAGCGGCGTTCCGTCTGCCAATGCAGCCCAAGTGACGGCAGCCAATTCTGGTCCAGGTTCTGCCAGGGCTTGTCGGGACACAGCAACGCCAGCAGGTGGGGTCAATCCGCTGAGCGGGCCTTTTTCAGGCAGTGGTGCCAGCCCAAGCGGTGCTGACCAAGACATCGGCCCGCCAAGTGCCCGTCCTCCGGCGCGGAGTGGCACTGGAGTCAGCGCATCGGGGCTTTCAGCGAGGCGCGGGCCAGCGAAACGGATCAGCACACCGCCTTCACGCGTCCATTCGTCCAGTGTTTGGCGAATATCAGGATCGGCGCCCGCTTGATCCGTCAGCAGAATAACATCGATTTTGGCTTTAATGAGATCGTCGACAGTGCCGGTTTGGACCTCTGCGAATGGCTCAAGCGCTTCCAGCAGATAGCGCGATGGGTCGAGTAGCGGATGTCTGCCCGATTCCGCCAGCCGCACAATTCCAACACTGCGGCGGCCCCAAGCAGAGTCCAGCAGGATGGTCGCCCCGGCGCTGGCTTGGTTGGCGATTTCAAGGCGCGCGATCCGGTTCAAAGTCTCAACAGGTGCAATGAGGCGGGCTGATGCTGTTTGCGCACCGTCTTCGAAGGTGGCGGAAGCGCGAGCTATGGCAGCACCATCTTTGGAGCGCGCGATGACGCTGACTGGCGGGCGGGATTGACGGTCGCCACGTTCGATCACGATATCCATACCGGCACCATCCCGAACGGGCGCGCGCAACAGCAGAGGCGTTTCGCTGGAAGCAGGTGACCATATGGTCAGCCAATCCCGGAATTCGGTCGCAAGGTCCAGTGCGTCGGGGGCTGTAAGGCCATCTGATAGCCAGATTGCGTAATGGGACTCATTGAAGCGGGCGTTCTTTACGCGCTTAAGCGCAGCTTTGTAGTCCACAGGCCAAGGCTGCGGTTGCAGCCTCAAAAGCGCATCCCGCAGCTCTGCAGCGCGGCCTTCAAGCACGATAGGTTCACCATCTGCATCAGGCGCTGTCGCAATGACGGCCAGCTTGCGGTTATCTGATGCGGCGGCGTCAATAATATCTTCGAGCGCTTCACGCTTTTGTTCGAAATGCGGCGCTGATGACCAACCGTTATCAATGATAACGACAACTGGTGTGGCACCGGGCGGCAGAATGCCTGGGTCAAGACGCGGGCCTGCAATAGCCAAGACAACTGCGAAAAAAAGCGCCATGCGAACCGCCAGTAATGGCCACGGCGGTTTGGCGGGCGTGGCTTCCTCAACGTCAATATGGCGGAGAATATGGAGGGAGGGGAACGCTGCATTACGTGGCGGTGGCGGAAGTGCGCGCAACAGCCACCAGACGGCAGGTGCCAGCGCTAAGGCCAGCAAAGCCAGCGGTGCGGCAAACGCCAAGCTAGAGATCAAGAACCCCATGCCTGTTAGGCTCCTTCGGCCGCGAGAAGGCCAAGGGCGCGGGTCAGTGCTGGCGCTATTTGTGTGTCGGTCCGGTGCTGCACGAAGCCCCAGCCAAACCTTCCGAGCGCTGCACTAAGTGCTGCTGAATGGTCAGCCATGCGCTGGCGATATTCGTCCCGGCCAAGTTCCACATTCCGTAACAAATGCCGCTCGCTCGCTTCAACACTGGCGAACTCGACCCGGCCCTTGGCGGGCAATTCAATTTCGTGGGGGTGGAGAACTTGGATCGCAGCGCCCCGAGCGCCGCGTCCTGCCAATGTAGCGGCGCGTTCAGCAAAGTTGCTGACGGGGGCGAGGAAATCACCGACTAGCAGCACGAACCCTTGGCGTGGGGCTGGGCCTCTCGGCGGAAGATCCTGCTGACCGGTAGGCCCAGGACTGGCGGCGGCACGGGCAAGGGCCGCGACAACGCTGCCAATTTTGCCAAGCCCGGAGGCATTCGCTGGCCGAGGATCGTCGAGCACCCGCACGCGCTCTGTGTTCTCCAGCCATGCGCTTGCTGCGGCGAGCGCTAGCATATCTGCGGCACGGCGTTTGGCCATTGGGCCGGGAGCCGGCGGAAATTCCATAGAGCGGGAGGTATCCACCCAAATATCCAGGGTTAGGGCCGCTTCCCATTCGCGTTCGCGTACGATTGCGTTGTTGCTCCTGGCAGAACGGCGCCAGTCAATATTGCGGATCGATTCACCGGGATTATAGGCGCGATACTGCCAGAAAGCGCTGCCGGGGCCAGCACGCCTGCGGCCATGAGCACCCGTTTGTGCTTCACGCGGGCGACGGCCAACAGGGCGGATGCGCGCGGCGGCACGGCCAAGGGCCTCTGCCTCTGCGACCATCTTGGCGTCAAATCGCCCGGCTGTCGGTTTCGCCAAAATCGCCATGCAGCTTAACCGAGCATGCCGATAAGTTTTTGGATCGCTGTATCGATATCGAGGCCATCTTCAATTTCAGCTGTGTATGTCAGCGCCATGCGATGGCGGAGGATGGCAGGTGCTAACGCCGCGACATCATCCGTGGAAGGGGCAAGGCGTCCATCAAGCAGCGCGCGGGCGCGTGCGGCAAGCGAAAGCGCTTGGCTTGCGCGCGGGCCAGGACCCCATGAGACGGCATTCGCAGGCAGCGGACTATCGACAGCGCCGGGCCTGGCGGAGCGAACCATGCGCAAAATACCATCCACGACCGTTTCGCCGATTGGCATGGCACGGACGAGGGCTTGAACGTCCATCAGTTCCGCATCGCTTAAGGCGGTCGGTGCCTCTGATGTGCCTGTGCCGGTTGTCTGATCCAGGATCGCGCGTTCGGTTTCAGCATCTGGGAAGTCGATGCGAATTTCCATCAAAAAACGGTCGAGCTGCGCTTCCGGCAAAGGGTATGCGCCTTCTTGTTCAATCGGGTTTTGGGTGGCCAGTACATGGAAAGGCTGTGCCAATGGCCGATTCAGACCGCCGACCGCGACCTTTCGCTCCTGCATTGCTTGGAGCAGTGCGGATTGGGTGCGTGGGCTGGCGCGGTTAATTTCATCCGCCATCAGCAATTGGCAAAATACTGGGCCTTCCACAAAGCGAAAAGCGCGGGAGCCGTCGCCTGCTTCTTCCAGCACCTCGGAGCCTAGAATATCTGCGGGCATCAGGTCCGGCGTGAACTGGACGCGCCGGGTCGACAGGCCAAATACATCGGCCACAGTTTCCACCAGTAGCGTCTTGCCGAGGCCTGGAACGCCGACAATCAGGCCGTGCCCGCCGGCAAGCAATGTAGCCATCACTTCATCAACAACCTGAGTTTGCCCCAGAAAAACCTCACCGATAGCGGCGCGGGCGGAGCTTAGCTTCTCGCCAGCTCTGTCAAAATCCATTGTTGCGGCAGCGCTCGCCGAGACATCATTCATAAGGGCCGTCATCCTTCTGTCGCAGAATCGCAATCCCAGCTTGCCAGCATAGTATATAGTCTTCAGAAGCGTTTGGGGCTCCGCCTCGCTAACCTGTGAACCATGCCGCAGGATTGATTGAAGGTAAGTTATGGCGAAAACGAGACGATGACAGACGATCCGCCAAAAATTCGTGAGATATTGAATCAAGACCAGCCGAAATCCGGCAGGATTGCGGCTGATCACGGCCATTATGGTATCCGCATTGACCAAGACGGCACATGGTGGCGGGATGGCCTGCCATTTACGCGCCCCGGCCTCGTAAAGCTATTTTCGACCGTGCTGCGGTTGGATGATGATGGCCAGTACTGGCTTCAAACGCCGGTTGAAAAGGGCCGGATTGATGTGGATGACGTGCCTTTTACGGCTGTTGAATTGGCAGAGAAGGCTGGCGTCATACAGGTTCGAACCAATTTGGATGAGTGGGTGACGTTAGATTCGGAGTATCCGCTTCGGATCGCTGTAGATGCAGCGACAGGCGAACCTCGTCCCTACATTACCGTTCGAAGTAACTTGGAGGCGCGCCTTTTACGGCCGGTATTTTACGAGCTGGCAAACCTTGCGGTCGAGCAAGACGGCATCCTTTATGTGTCGAGCTGCGGCACCCGGTTCCGCTTAGGGGAGACTGAAGCGTGAAGCCAAATGAGATCAGCGCGCGCTTGAAGTCTTTGGACGATGTATATGATGCATCAAAGTTTATTGAGCGCCCGGCCCGCAGCGATTTTGACCTCCGGCCCGATGGAACTCGCCTAAGCGGCCGGACGGATCGGGTGCTGAAACCAGCGGCTGTTCTCGCCGCCATTGTCAACCGTTCGCCTTACCCGACCATTATTCTTACCCAACGCACGGCCCATCTGAAAAAGCACGCAGGCCAAATCAGTTTCCCTGGCGGCGGCGTTGAGCCACAAGATGCACATCACGTGGCCACCGCGCTACGGGAGACTGAAGAGGAAATTGGTCTGGCGCCGGAGCATGTCACGCTGCTCGGCCGTCTGCCGCTTTACGAAACCTCGACCGCTTATGGGGTCACACCTATCGTTGGGTGGGTGGAGCCGCCGTTCGATCTGAAGATTGATGCATTTGAAGTGGACGAAGTGTTTGAAGTTCCGCTGGCATTTGCGCTCAATCGGAATAACTACGTGAAGGAGACAGCGGTGCGAGACGGCGTTGAACGCTGGTTCTATGTTCTGCCGTATGAAAATCGTTATATCTGGGGTGCCACGGCGGGGATGTTAGTCAACTTCGCTGAATTGATGGCAAGCGCTTAACACTGAACGGAGCCAATATCCGCTATGCGCCAAGCGTTAACAATTCTACTACCGCTGCTGCTACCCGCAGTGTTGTATATCTTGATCAAGAGCCAGAAGCTCGGATCATTCAAGCTGGCTACTCGGGATGCGCCCTGGGTGTGGCTATCTGCGGGCGGTGTCGCTTTCGCTGCTGTTGTTTTAGCAACTTGGGCCTGGACATCCGGTGCGCCATCGACTGCGCGCTATGAACCTTCGACGTTCAAGGACGGCAAGGTTATTCCTGGAAAGCTGATCACGCCGGATGCGCCTGAAAAGTGAAACCTGGTCTGCAACGCCTGCTGGATGATGCTGGCGCTAAGCGCGTCTTGGATGCGTTGGGCGATGGGTCAGATGTGGCTCGATTTGTCGGCGGTGCCGTCAGGGATGCGCTGCTAGATCGACCCTTACATGATATTGATATCGCGACGTCGCGGCTGCCGGAAGAAACGCTGGCGCTTTTAGATACCGCAGGGATCAAGTCTGTGCCGACCGGATTGAAGCACGGCACGATCACCGCCGTTGTGAACGGGCGCGGGATTGAAGTGACGACGCTTAGGCTTGATGTGGCGACAGATGGGCGTCATGCGGAAGTTGCGTTCACAGATGACTGGCGGGCGGACGCCAGCCGCCGAGATTTCACAATGAACGCCCTTTCGCTAGACCGATCCGGCGACGTTCATGATTATTTTGGCGGTCAGGATGATCTCACAGCACGGCGGGTTCGCTTTGTTGGGGATGCAGATACGCGGGTGCGGGAAGACTATCTGCGTATCCTCCGCTTTTTCCGGTTCTTCGCTTGGTATGGCGAGGGCATGCCGGATGAGGCAGCGCTTTCGGCGTGCACGGCTGGTCGGGAAGGACTGCAGCGCTTGTCTGCTGAGCGCATCCGGGTCGAGATGCTGAAGCTTTTGGCGGCACCCCGTCCGCTGCCGGCAATTCAGGCGATGGCTGATGTCGGCGTTCTGGCGGAACTGCTGGGGCAGGCGGCGACGCCGAGCGGCCTGGCCATGCTCCTGCCGATTGAACTTGAAGCCGACCCACTGCTGCGCCTGGTCGCACTTTCGCCGGGCGACAAGGCTCACATGCTGTCTATCGCTGAATGCCTAAGGGTATCAAACGCGGAACGCCGACGGTTAACAGATCTTGCTTTGCCATTAGACGATTTGAATGCACCGCCTGAAATTGCTCTTCACCGGCTTGGCGCGGACCTTTATCGCCAGCGGGCGCTGCTTTCGGCGGCGATAGAAGGCAGCCGATATGAAGAGCGGATGGTTGCGGCTGATGCCTGGACGCCTCAACAGTTTCCAATTGCCGGTCGTGATTTACTAGCGCTCGGCATCCCGAAAGGCCCTGATGTGGGGGAGTTGCTTTCGGTGCTGGAAACCTGGTGGATCACAGGCGGGTTTCGCGCCCAAAAAGCTGATATCCTGGCGGAGGCGAAGGTGCGTATTGGCCGCCCAGCCGCCGCGAATGGGGCTAAAACATGAGCAGCGACCGCGAAGATGTATTGGCAGCCAATGCGGCGTTTTATGAGGCCTTTGGTCGTGGTGATATGGATGCGATGTCAGAGGTTTGGGCGGAAACCGGCCCTGTCGCCTGCCTTCATCCCGGAGCGCCGTTGCTTGTGGGGCGGGATCCAGTTCTGAATAGCTGGAGCCATATTCTGGGGGCCAGCGAGATGCCAGAGATTGCCTGTTTTGAGCCACACGCACACCTAATGGGCCATTCCGCCTTTGTTACCTGCTATGAGCGCCTGGGTGGCGTCGGTGGCGCAGTTCTGATCGCCACAAACATCTTTGTCCGTGAGAATGATCGTTGGCGGATGTCGCACCACCATGCCAGTCCTGCCGCCGTTGCACCGCCGGAACGCGCAGGCGATGCCAAACCGACGGTTCTGCATTAGGCTATCCCCGAACGCTTTCCGGATTCGAGGACACAGCCTGCAATGACCGATACCAAGATGATCTCCGCCAACGGCATTTCCATCCGCTATTCCGATGAAGGCCCGAAGGATGCGCCAGTGGTGGTGATGAGCCATTCACTCAGCGCCGAACTCGCCATGTGGGATCCGCAAGCTGAGGCGCTGAAGGGGGACTTCCGTGTCATCCGCTACGATACGCGCGGCCATGGCGGTACTGACGCGCCAGTGGGTCCATATTCCCTAGAAATGCTCGCAGATGATGCTGTCGGCCTGTTGGATGGTTTGGGGTTGAGTAAAGTCCATTGGGTCGGGCTTTCAATGGGTGGCATGATCGGCCAAACGCTTGGTCTTCGTGCGCCGGAACGTCTGCTGTCGCTGACGCTTGCAGATACATCCGCAGGTTATCCCGCAGCAGCAAGCGCTATGTGGTCCGACAGGATCAAGGCGGCACGTGAGAACGGTATGGCAGCCGGTGTTGAGGGGACGATGGAGCGGTGGTTCTCACCGGGTTTCATGGCATCAGGTGCGCCAGTTCTGGACGATGTTCGCCGGATGATCGCCAGCACGCCGGTTGAGGGATATTGCGGTTGCGGTGCAGCTATTTCCAACCTGGCCGTGGAGCCACATCTTGGCGAAATCAAACTGCCAACGCTCGTAATCTGCGGTGAGGATGACCAAGCGACGCCACTCAGCATGGCCGAGACGATCCGAGACGGCATTCCCGGCGCTAAGCTCGCGGTGTTGCCTGTCGCGCGCCATTTGGCGAATTTGGAGGATGTTGGCGGGTTCAATGCCGCGATGATGAGTTTTCTAAACGCCCACAAATAGTCGCCGCGTTTTAGCGCAAGGAGAGTGACCATGAGTGAAACAGCATCCTCCGCAGTCAGTGAGCCGCCGCCACCGCCGGGTTTTGTATTCCCGCCGCGTATCGTCGACATTTCGCGTGAGCGGCAGAACCAGAAACTGGCACTTTGTGGTGTCGATCCCACAATTTGGGGTGATGCGGGCGACCCAACATTCTTGGGGGTCTTTGCGATTATGGCGCAACGTTGGTCAGGCCGGTCGATCAATGGCAATGTTCATATGACGCAGATTTTCCGGCTGAATAACCCACTACCGCTGGATCAATCTATCACCATGGCAGGTGAAGTCTCCCGCGTTGAACCGCATCCGCGCGGCTCCCAGGTGTTCGCAGACTTTGCTTTTGCACTGAACGATGGCTCTGTGCCGCTCCGGGCTAGCCGCTCGAGCTTGAACCCAGGGCCGGGTGATCCTTCTAGCCGTCGCGTCGCCATGCCAAGTGATCCGCTGGCGGGTATGTCTCAGATCAGCGAAGTCCAATTGATCCCTGAGAACGTTGCCAATTTCTCGGATGAGGCGGAGAACTTGATCCATTCAGACCCAGCAACAGCGGAACGCTTTGGCTTCCGTGCGCCGATCGCTGGTGGGTTGATGGCGTCGCACATCATGCTGGGCGCGCTCATTGAAGAAGCAGGCCGCGCCGGTCCTGTTACGGGGCTCGACATGGAAATCAGCTTCCTTCGCCCAATGTTTTGGGATGAGCGATTGCGGCTTCTTGCAACGCCTAAGGATGCACAGGGGCCCCGGCAATTGGCTGTTGTTGGCGATGACGGCAAACCGAAAAACCTGCAAACCATCAACACTATTCGTTTCGGTTGATGCCAGCGCCGCCTGCCTTCTACGAGTTCTTTGCTGGCGGCGGTATGGCCCGCGCTGGGCTAGGTGCAGGCTGGCAGGCGCTGTTCGCGAATGACATCGACCCCGCTAAGGCCGCCAGCTATCAGGCCAACTGGGGTGCGGATGATTTCAAGCTTGGCAACATCGCAGACCTGACCACTGCTGATCTTCCGGGCCAGGCCGATTTGGCCTGGGCTTCATTCCCCTGCCAAGACTTATCATTGGCAGGCAGCCGGCGCGGATTGGCCGGCGCACGATCAGGCATGTTCTGGGCATTCTGGCGCTTGATCGAAGGCCTGGAGCGGGAAGGGCGAGCGCCGAACCTGCTTGCAATAGAGAATGTCGCAGGCTTGCTCACATCCAATCAGGGCCGTGATTTCGCAGCTCTGGGTGAGGCAATTGCCAGTGCTGGATATGCATTTACTGCATTCGTCATCGACGCTGTACAGTTTCTGCCGCAATCCAGGCCTCGGCTTTTCGTGATTGCCTCGCGCAATGGCTTTCCTGTTGCTGAAACGCCCGCTTTCCATACCCCAGCACTGATGCGCGCTGTCGCGAACCTTTCGGGTGCAGGCAAGGACGCATGGCAGACTGTGTGCTTGCCAGCCCCACCCGCCCGGAACAGCGATCTCACCAGTATTATTGAGCCTGTTTCCAAAGATATCCGATGGCGGGCAGATGCTGACACAAAGGCATTATTAGCGCTGATGACACCGCAGCATCGCGCGCGCGTTGAAAGTGCTGCAAAAGCAGGCGGGCGGCATATCGGTACAGCATTCCGCCGGATGCGGCGTGATCCGAATGGCCAAAAAATTCAACGCGCCGAAGTGCGCTTTGATGGCGTGGCGGGCTGCCTGCGCACACCTGCCGGTGGGTCCAGCCGTCAAACACTGATTGTTGTGGAAGATGGCGCTATCCGCACGCGCCTACTGAGCCCCCGAGAAGCGCTCCGGCTGATGGGCCTACCCGATGATTACACGGCGCCCCCATCCTTAAACGCTGCGCTAAAGCTTGCTGGTGACGGTGTGGCGGTTCCTGTCGTCAGACATCTCGCCGAACATCTTTTTGAACCTCTCCTGGCAGCGCAATCCCGCGTCGCCGCCTGAACTTGGAATAGCTAACCCATGCGCGCCACACCCGAATTCGCTCGCTTTGAAGAATATCTAGCCGCTGTCCGCGAGCTTTCCCAAACGGTGCTCCGCCCGGCAGAAGACAGGCTGACGCGTGCGGATGGTGTGCCGGAAGATCTGACGACCGCGCTGAAAGAGATGGGCCTGTTCGGTATCTCTATCCCGGAAGAATACGGCGGCCTTGCCTGCACCATGGAAGAGCAGGTTCTGCTGACGTTTGAGTTTTGTCAGGCATCTTGCGTTTACCGCTCGCGCTTCTCTACGACGATTGGGCTGACGTCCCAAGCCATCCTGGATTTTGCAACGGAAGATCAGAAGCGCAAATACCTCCCACTGATGGCGACAGGCGAATGTACCGGGTCCTTCGCACTGACTGAACCAGACGCAGGCTCAGACGCTGGTGCCCTCACTACCCATGCCAAGCGTGACGGGGAGGGGTGGGTGATCAATGGCGAGAAGCGCTACATCACAAACGCCCCCCAGGCAGACGTTTTCCTAACCATGGCCCGCACGGACCCGAATGCGACGGGCGCGCGCGGCATCTCAGCCTTCTTGGTCGACGGGAATTTGGATGGCGTCAAAGTGGGCGAGCCGCCGCGTATGCTCGGCAATGAAGGCAGCCATGTCTGCTACGTATGGTTTGAGGACTGCCGTGTCGCAGCAGATGCATTGGTCGGCGGGCAGGAAGGGGCAGGGCTTCGGGCTGCATTGCGCGGTATCAATCACGCCCGCCTGCATGTGGCTGCAACATGCGTTGGCCAAGCAATCCGGCTGATCGAAGAAATGACCGCATATGCCGCCGAGCGCCGGCAGTTTGGTCAGCCAATTGGGGAGTTTGGCCAGGTTCAGGCGATGTTGGCGGACAGTCAGGCGGAAATGTCAGCAGCACGCGCGCTTTGCATGGATTGCGCGCGCGCCTTTGATACAAGCGACGCGATCCCGTTTATCGACATTGCTTCGGCCAAACTATTCGCTTCAGAAATGGTCAGCCGCGTCGCAGATCGTGCCGTGCAGGTCATGGGCGGACTTGGCTATATGGAAGACCTTTCGCCAGTGGCACGGCTTTCCCGCGATGTCCGCTTGTTCCGGATTTTTGAAGGTGCGAGCCAAGTCCAGCAATCCAACATCGCCCGGGCGATGCTCCGCGGATAAGCAGCCTTGCGGTTTCGCACCTGCTCCGCTACGTTCCGCGCAGCTGTTTCAAGACCAGATTCAGCCTGCGGAGAGGTGCCAGAGTGGTTGAATGGGGCGGTCTCGAAAACCGTTAAGGGTGCAAGCCCTTCGAGGGTTCGAATCCCTCTCCCTCCGCCATTATATTGTTTCAGCCCATTTCACCGCATCTCATTCTTCCCGTTAACTCCCAGAAATATGTCGTTTTCTGTGCTCACACTGTTGCAAGCTGTCTCACCTCAGCGCATATTTTTTGTGGGCATAAATGTGGGCATGATTTCAAATGGCAAAATCTGGCGAGCATCCTGACAAGGCGCTGACCGCAGTTACCGTTCGCAACATCAAGCGGCCTGGTCGCCACGCTGATGGTAACGGGCTGTATCTCCGCGTTTCACCGTCAGGCGGAAAGTCTTGGGTTTTGCGATGCATGGTCCAAGGCAAGCGCCGGGACATTGCTCTTGGCAGCGCGAAGCTAGTTCCATTAACGGAAGCGCGAGAGGCTGCCACCGCTTTACGTAAGCTGGCACGTGAAGGCGGTGATCCCGTTGCAGAACGCCGTCGAGCGAATGTCATGCGCCCCACATTCGCTGAAGCCGCCTACAAGGTTTATACCGACCGGAAAGCCACTTGGAAAAATCCAAAGCACCAAGCTCAATGGATTTCTACTCTAAAAGCCTATGCCATGCCGTATATTGGCGAACGGCGGATAGACCTTATTCAGACATCTGATGTTCTTCGGGTTCTGTCGCCGATCTGGTTAACAAAACCAGAGACAGCAAAAAGAGTGCGCCAACGCATCGGGACCGTAATGGATTGGGCTCGGGCTTCTGGATATTTTGAAGGTGAAAATCCAGTCAACGGCGTTGCTCGCGGCCTGCCTGCTCAGACGATTAAGCCCAAGCATCATGAGGCGATGCCGTTTAACGAGGTAGCTCAATTCGTTGGTAGCATTCCAGAAATGAACGTTGACCCTGTCGTTAAGGAAGCATTGGCCTTTACGATCCTCACAGCTGCTCGGACCGGTGAGACGCTTGGTGCCAAATGGGGTGAGATCGATTTGGAGGCTGCTCTGTGGATCATCCCAGCTGATCGCATGAAAGCGGGTCGCGAACACCGTGTTCCGCTTTCTACATCCGCCTTAGCCGTTCTGGAGCGATCTCAAACATTGAGTGACGAAAGTGGTTACGTCTTTCCAGGTCGCAAGCGTGGCAAGCCTTTAAGTAATATGGCTATGGCTATGGGACTGCGCCGTGCAGGCCTAAGCGTGACGGTCCATGGCTTTCGCTCTAGCTTTTCTGATTGGGCAGCAGAAAGCACTCAGTTTCCCCGCGAAGTAGTTGAAGCTAGCCTGGCACATGCGATTGAGAACCGTGTCGAAGCTGCATACCGGCGCGGCGATCTTCTTGAGAAACGGCGTC